>DGTJ01000071.1:22033-26849 GCA_002393725.1 Prevotella sp. UBA4339
GTCACTGGCACGTATTCTTTCTTCATCGTGGCATCGATAGAGTCCTGAATAGCCTGTGCCCGTGCGAGACTGTCGATGGCAGCCTGTCCCTCCACCTTAATCCTGGTAGTGTCAGAGGCGAAGTTGAGTGAGTCTTTCTTCAGAGGCTCTTTTCCCACGATGGCTGCTCCGTCGGGCCGGCCTTTTGGTTCTGACAGCTTCTTCCCGTCAGGCCTTCCAGGGGCCTTGTCCTTGACCTTGGAGTTCTCCTTTTCTTTTTTCGATTCCTCGGCAAACTTCTTCGCCTTGAGCTCTTCCTCGGTCAAGGGGACCTTGCGATAGAAGCCGATGTTATAGCGGTGGCTTAGGTACAGGTGCTGGTTGTCATTGCGGTTCCAGTTCTCCTGCAGCACTGTGGCTATCTCGTTAGCGTCAAAGGCGTGGGGGAATGATTCTGGATGAGTGATGTGCTCGTCGTTGGTGATTCCGCCGTTTTCTGCTGCCTTCTGGTGTCGGGCGCTCATCAGTGCATGCATCTGATACCTGTCACCGCGATATGATGCGAAGAGGGTACCGTCGAAATGTGATACACCCTGATTGCTGAAGTATCCTCGTGCGTAGTCGTAGCTGAGGTTGAATCCCACTCCCAGTCGCTTGTTGGCATTGACAGCGAATTTGGCATCGATACGGTCTTCACCGAACTGCTTGTCGCCACAGTTGTCGTATGTCACAATAGTATAAGGTGACAGGGTGTTGATGAAGAGGAATTCGTCTGGCTGTCTGAAGAAGAAGCTGTACGGGTCGGTAAAGATGAACGAACTGCTCTCTTTACGGTTCATGAAGATACGACTCTGTCGTGCAGAATAGTTGTTGCCCGTCGAGTTATACTCCCCATACATTCCAGAGTTGAATGTGGTGTTCATAAAGAGGTGATGCACGGTGTCTTTCGCGCTTGGTATCACGTCGCCCAGTCTCCTGTCTATCTTCCATGCATAGTGGCCTTTGGGTATCTCTTTGTTCTTTGTGGTATCGTTGCTGTTCTTGTTGAAGTTCCTGTTCTCAGTTCGCTGAGTGACATTTCCCTCCTCATCGATCTGATTAAAGCTGCGGTCGTCCTGTGCACTGACCTCAGTGAGCACAAGCGCCAGCATGAAGAGAGTAGAAAGTATTTTCCTCATTACGTATTTACTTGATCATTCGCAGGGATGACTCAGCTATCTTGAAGCACATCGACAGCAGGATGATGTATGTTCCTACGGTACGGTCTTTAGTGAGATAGTAGATCACACCTATTACGGCCATTATCATGAATATGAGATTCAGCCAGTTGCGTATTTTGTCCTTACTCATGATTAATTGTTAAGCAATGTCTGAAACTTGTTGAATATGAAGTTCTTACGGTCTATGGTCTTGCGGCGGAACTTTCCTGATATGGGCAGTAGCTTGGTGTGCTTCTTGTTTACGCAGTACTTGTCGGTGATCCACTCTTCTGCCTTATAGTGCTCAGGCTTACGGTTGAGGTCGTAGTCGTAGGTTATGCGGGTCATCTTGACATTTGCCTCACCGTCAGAGCATTCCACAATCAGCTGGAAGTTCAACTTTGTGCGGTCGAGTGAGAGTGCTGCATTCTTAAACACCAGCCACTCATGGTACACTCCTCCTATTTCTTTCTTGTCTGCATTCTTGATGGCCACAATGCTGTTCTCAAACTGGTTAGACTCTTTTGTCATCTTCTCCATCTGAGCCAAGAGGATATCATATATCTGCGAGGCAGACTTCCCTGGTGCTTTGACGGTTGTCTCCCAGCACACCACTCCCTCCACCTCAGGCACGGCGTTTGCCTCGAGATACTTGGCGTCACGGTTCACGTTCTGGACGGGATCCTGTTCTATTTTCTCCCAGGAGTTGTCTTGGGCTGCTATTGTGAGGGGCAGCGCTAACAGCATTGATAAAAATAATCTTTTCATTGTCTTTGATATTATTTTGGGTGCAAAGTTACGAAAAATATCCGAAACCGCAAAAATTCGTGTTATAATTAAATATTAATAACAGGAATGTGCGTATCCCGCATAAGAAATCAGTAAGCAAGTAATGTCGTGCAGGAACTCGTGGGCGAGGTTAAGGAATCCTATTCCTATGAAGTCACTACAATCGTGTCGTTCGTGCCAGGGAATTGTATAGTGAAGCGAGTGAGATGGTCTTCTGAATCTGTAAGCAGATTGAAAGTGCAGTGATGAGAAGTCAGTATGTCGCGAATGAGCAGAAGACCAAGTCCCTGGCCTTGGGGCTTGGTAGAGAAGAATGGAGTGAAGAGATTCTTCGAAATGGATTCCGGTATGCCATGACCATTGTCGGTGATGGTGAGGGTGGCGGGCGTTTTGACTTCGATGGTGATAAGTCCTTTGGTCACATTCCCGCTGACGCGCCCGCTCGACCTCTGGTCGCTTGCAAGGCAAGAACCCGTAGCCTTTCCGATACTCTCCACAGCATTCTTTACGATGTTGATGAGCACCTGCTGGAAAAGAACAGTGTCGAGATGAACAGGTATGGCTTCGTCAGTGAGACAGAAATCAATACGGACATGTGCCTGCGTACACAGGTTTTCGAGGAATGGCCGACATGCTTCCACCTCCTCGCTGAGGTCGCAGAGTTGCAGTTGCGGTTGCGGAATCTTTACTACTTCGGCAAAGCGGGAGACAAAGGACGAGAGGGCGGTGAGCCGCTCGGCTTCGTCGCCAGTGAGACTGCCGATGATGCCCGCCACACTGTTGTTCACCTCGTGGGCAATCATACGGATGACGCGCTCGTAGGCGGCTTTCTCAGCAAGGCGTATTTCTGAGGTCAGTGACTCAATGAGGAAGAAAGGATGCTGGAAGCCTCGGTCGGGAAAACTGAGGTGGCTGATGCGGAAGAGTTGCGGACCGCCAGGAATGCGCACGGTGGTCGTCTCGCCAAGAGGCAGTGCGTGGATGGTTTCCTCGATACTTGGCGACAACATCTCACGGGCTGCGGGATTCATGGACGTTGTGTTGCCGTCGAGGTCACACTGGATGACACCCATCGGCGAAGCATCGATAAGCAGGTTGAGGAAGGTGTATTGCTCTTCGAGCCTGAGGTGCTCGCTGCGCAGGCGACCCAGCAGGTCGTTGAACGTGCGGACGATGATGTCGGTCTCATGTTGTCCCGAAGGAGCGAGGCGCGTGGTCAGGTCGAGTTCCCGCACCAGTTCCATGCCGCCAATCAGGGTATCGTATGGTCGGATGGTCTTGCGGTAGAAGTACCAGAGGTAGAACAATATCAGGACTACAAAGCCCTCGGTGACGTAGAACAATGTGGGGTGACTGCGGAACGTAGCGAAGAGTGCTACGCCGGCCAACAGGACAATGCCTACTGCAAGGAGGAGGAAATAATGCTTCAGTTTCATAGCCCGTGCTTTTCTATTTTGCGGTACAGGGCACCACGGCTGATGCCCAATTCCTTAGCGACAAGAGAGAGGTTGCCGTTGTGCTTGGCAATGCAGGCTGCAATGGCGTTGCGCTCCATGGAGTCGAGGGTGGCGGGTTCTGTGCCCATCGGTTTCCCCGACGGAATATCCTTGGACAAGAGTGCGAAGTCAGCGGCAGTGAGCTGGCTGGCGGCGGGATCTTTCATCAGCAGAGCCCTTTCCACCATATTCTTCAGTTCGCGTATGTTGCCTGGGAACGGAAGTGTCTGGAGATAGCCGATGGCCTCTGTCGAGACGGTGACAAGCGGGAGGCCGTTTGCCTCGCAAGCCATCCGGAGGAAATGATTAACCAATAGCGGTATGTCCTCACGGCGGTCACGCAGAGGCGGCAGATGGAGGTTGATGATATTGATGCGGTAGAACAGATCCTCACGGAAGGTCTTTTCCTCAACCATCGCGCGAAGGTCGGCATTGGTGGCGCAAACCACACGGACATCCGTTCGGCGTGTCTGACTGTCGCCCAGCACCTCGTAGGTCTGGTCTTGCAGCACCCGCAATAGTTTCACTTGGCTGGCCAATGACAGTTCACCAATCTCATCGAGGAAGATGGTGCCGCCCTTGGCCAGTTCAAAACGGCCGATGCGGTCGGCCTTGGCATCAGTAAACGAGCCTTTCTTGTGACCGAACATCTCGCTCTCGAACAGCGATGTGGAGATACCTCCGAGGTTCACCTTCACAAACGGCCCGTTGGCCCGTTGGCTCTGTCGGTGGATAGCTTCTGCGATGAGTTCCTTGCCCGTACCGCTCTCACCAGTAATCAAGACGGGCGCATTGGTAGGGGCAACTCGGGCTACGGTAGCGAGAATGCCAGAGAGGGATGTGCCGACAATGGGTGAGGGAATCACGGGGACAGGTCCATGATTGCTCGCTATGCCGAGTGAATCACGCGACCTGTCCCCGTGATTCCCGTTGATCTTGATGGCCGTCTCAATCCTGTCTAACAGCACGCCATTGTCCCACGGCTTGGTGATGAAGTCGAAGGCACCGGCCCGCATCCCCTGCACAGCCAGGTCGATGCTGCCCCAGGCCGTCATCAGGATACACGGCACCTCAGGGCGGAACACCTTTACCTGCTTCAGCAGTGTCAGTCCTTCCTCGCCGTCAGTGGACCTACTGTAACTGGCTTCGCCGACTTTTGTCGCGACTCGGCCATTTGAAAGTGAACTTTCATGGCTCTCGCTGCTCCAAAAGTTCATATCCATCAGCACCAGCTCCACCGCCGGAGTGTTGCGGACAATCTGCATGGCCTCCTTCGGTCCCTCGGCCAGTGCCACCTCATACTCGTTGCGCTCCAGTATGAGCTTCAGCGAGAGCCGGATATTTTTATCGTCA
>DGTJ01000107.1:0-1502 GCA_002393725.1 Prevotella sp. UBA4339
AGGTGAACTTTCCCTTGGTGGCGGTGAAGGTGGTATCGCGATATACCGTTGCCAGCACCCAGTAAGGCTCGGGCTTGAAATTCTCTATCTCCTTCTGACGGTTGACGATGAGGGCGAGGGTAGGGGTCTGCACACGACCTATGGACAGCACCTGACGGTTCTGACCGTACTTCAGGGTGTAGAGGCGCGTGGCGTTCATGCCGAGGAGCCAGTCACCGATGGCACGCGACAGTCCTGCGAGATACAGGGGCTGGTAGTTCTGCTGGTCCTTGAGGTTGGCAAAGCCCTCGCGTATGGCCTCGTCGGTCATCGATGATATCCAGAGCCTCTTCACGGGGCATGTGGCCTGGGCCTTCTGCATCACCCAGCGCTGGATGAGCTCTCCCTCCTGTCCGGCGTCTCCGCAGTTGACGATACCGTCTGCATGCTGCATAAGCCGCTCGATGATTGAGAACTGCTTCTTTATCCCGTTGTCGTCAATGAGCTTGATGCCGAAGCGTTGTGGCACCATCGGCAACTGCGTCAGTGCCCACGACTTCCATGCGGGGGTGTAGTCGCCAGGCTCCTTGAGGGTACAGAGGTGACCGAAGGTCCACGTCACCTGATAGCCGTTACCTTCCATATACCCGTCGTGAGAGGTGTTTGCCCCGATAATCCTTGCTATATCTCTTGCAACACTGGGCTTCTCTGCGATACAAACGATCATGATTCTTTCAAATTTGAGTGCAAAGGTACGAAAAAAATGATAAACGATAAATGATAAATGATATTTTTTGCCTGACTTTGTGCCGAAATTCAGACTTATGGCGGTAGTGCCGGATGCAAAATGTCATGCAGAAAGACTAAAATATCGCTCTTGTGTAAGTTTTCTGTCATTTTTCTTGTCTGTTTGAAAGAAAAGTAGTACTTTTGCCGACGCAAGAACTATTTTTAATTCGTAGACATGACAAAATGAAACAGAAAGCTTGCAAATTAAGGACGCTGGCAATGATATTGGCAGTGTTCAGCAGTGTTGCTGCAATGGGACAAAGTAAGAAGAGTGACGAACCCGACTGGATGAAGGAACTCACCAGCAGGATAACACTCAACGGTTATGCCCAGGGAGGCTGGAGCTATCAGGATCCCTACGGCGTGAAGACAAATGCCTATAATCTGAAACGCACACTGCTATGGGCAAAGGCCCGGATTACCGACCGATGGTCGTTCCTGTTTATGCACGACTTCTCAAGTGTGGTACAGGAGTTTTACACCGATTACCGTATTTCCAACGACAAAGCCCTGACAGTACGACTGGGACAGTTCAAGCACTCCTATACGATGGAGAACCCGATGTCACCAACGGCTCTCGAGCTTATCGACGTCTACTCCCAGGCTGTGCTCTATCTTGCCGGTGAGGGACCTGACCCGCTCAACGGAGTGAACTACGGTCGTGACATGGGACTGATGGTATATGGTGATCTCGCAAAAGGTGCCCTGCACTATGAACTCGCACTGATGAGCGG
>DGTJ01000107.1:1629-15938 GCA_002393725.1 Prevotella sp. UBA4339
GCCCTTCGACGGATTCCGTATCGTTGGCTCAGGATATCTGGGCACGGGAAATGCCGTTGGCGAGGCGGCCTGGAACCCTGGCGTGAAGAAAGGCGACAACTATAAGCGCAACCGCTACAGCGTGGGTGCTGAATACAAGACGCTGCCATATACAGGCAGCAAATACAAGGAGGCACGTCCTGCCAGCATCAGGGCAGAGTGGCTCGGAGGTAAGGATGGTGATGTGACGTCACAGGGAGGATATGCTACGCTTTGTGTACCTGTGGTCGATGCCCTCGACATCGTGGGCAGTGCAGAGACATTCGACAGGAACACGAAGATTGACGGATGGGATCAGACGAATCTGACCATCGGATTGCAATACTGGTATTATAAGAAATGTCGTCTGCAGCTGCAGTACACCCGTTGTCTGTGTGGTGACATGATAGGCGACGACTACAACTGGCTGCAGGCTCAGGTGCAGGTGGCATTCTAAAAAAAGGTAAAATGATTAAATAGTTAGAAAAATGATTATCAAGGTTTTATTGACGATAATATTCCTGGTCGTAATGATCGGTGTGGGTGTTTATACCCGCAAGCAGGCCAGTAGTGTAGACGGTTTCGTGTTGGGTGGTCGTGCAGTTGGTCCCTGGCTTACTGCCTTCGCCTTCGGAACGAGTTACTTCTCGGCAGTGGTCTTCGTAGGCTATGCAGGGCAGTTCGGATGGAAATACGGTATGTCATCGACATGGATAGGAGTGGGCAATGCCGTGATAGGCTCCCTGCTGGCGTGGCTGCTGTTGGGACGTCGCACCAAGCTGATGACCCAGCATATCGAGTCGCGCACCATGCCCGACTTCTTCGGTACTCGTTTCGCTGACCAGAAACTGCGCGTGGTGGCTTCGGTCATCGCATTCGTGTTCCTCATCCCTTATACGGCAGGTGTGTATAAAGGCATCTCCACACTCTTTGAGATGGGATTCGGAATACCATACGAGTATTGTGTCATCATCATGGCTATCCTGACTGCCGTGTACGTGATATTGGGAGGATACAAGGCAACGGCGATGAACGACTTCATCCAGGGGATAATAATGCTCTTCGGTATCTTGGCAGTGATCATTGCCGTGCTGAATGCACAGGGAGGTCTTGTGGCTGCTGTCGACAAGCTGTCTGTGATCCCTTCAGATGCTGACCCTGCAGTGAACGGAGGCTTCGCATCGTGGTTCGGACCCGACCCTTGGGGACTCTTGGGAGTGGTGGTTCTTACGTCGCTGGGCACGATGGGACTGCCACAGATGGTGGGTAAGTTCTATAGCATCACCGACGAGAGTGCCATCAAGCGCGGTACGATCATCTCTACAGTCTTCGCATTCATCGTGGCGGGAGGATGCTATTTCCTCGGGGGCTTCGGACGTCTGTACGAGCCTGTCATAGGAGCCAACGGAAAGATAGCCTTCGACTCTATCGTGCCTGCGATGCTGATAACGCTGCCCGACATACTGATAGCCCTCGTGGTGCTGCTGGTGCTCTCGGCATCGATGTCTACTCTGGCATCGCTCGTGCTGACATCGAGCTCTACGATGACACTCGACCTTATCTACCGTGACAAGAAGTCGCTGCCAGGAGAGGTCGAAGAGGGTACCATCGACGATATCGTAGCTGAGAAGATAGAGCGTCGCAAGGTGGTGGTGATGCGGGTGCTGATAATGTTCTTCATCGCCATATCACTGTTGATTGCACTTAATCCTCCTACGTTCATCGCTCAGCTGATGGGTATCTCATGGGGTGCTCTTGCCGGAGCCTTCCTCGCACCGTTCATGCTGGGACTCTACTGGCGGGGGGTGACGAATGCCTCTGTATGGGCTTGTTTCGTTTGGGGAGTAGGCCTGACAGTGGTAAATATGCTGCTTGGCAATCCTGTCAATCCGATCAACTGCGGAGCCATCGCCATGGTAGGTGGATTCCCTGTGGTGTGGATTGTTAGTCTCATCACGAAGAAACTTCCGAAGCAGACGGTAGACACGATTTTCGAATGTTATAAGTAGTTTGCAACCAAGTTGCACGTAATGTGCCGTATCTTTGCACCCGAAAAGGAAATTAAAAAGCAAAGATATGGCACATTTACATGAACATAGTCACAGCCACTGCGAGTGTTGCTCCCATGAGCACCATCACGAGCACAATCATGAACACCATCACGAGCACCATCATGAGCATTCGCTGAATAAGCAGCTCTGGCTCATTGTCGTAACGGCAGTTCTGCTTATAGCAGCTGTCGTGATAGAGAAAAACTTCGCCCTGCCCACATGGCAGTTGCTGCTGGTGTATCTTATACCTTATTTATTAATAGGCCACGAGACACTCCACGAGGCATGGGAAGGAATAGCTAATGGCGATGCCTTCAATGAGCATTTCCTGATGTCGGTGGCCACTGTCGGAGCATTGGGCATAGGATTCCTGCCGGGAGCAGAAACTGAGTTCCCCGAGGCTGTCTTCGTGATGCTCTTCTTCCAGATAGGTGAGTTGTTCGAGGGTTATGCTGAAGGCAGGAGCCGTGAGAGCATAGCCCATCTGATGAACATCCGTCCCGACATTGCCCATCTCACAAAGTGTCAGACACTTTGTGAGGTGAGTCCTGAGGAGGTGGCTGTGGGAGAGATAATAGAGATACGGCCTGGAGAGAAGGTGCCCCTTGACGGTGTTGTCATCGAGGGAGCATCGGCACTCAATACAGTAGCCCTTACTGGAGAGTCGTTGCCGAGAGACGTGAGAGTGGGCGATGAGGTGATATCCGGTTGTGTGAATCTCTCTGGTGTACTCAGGGTGCGCACCACGAAAGCCTATGGCGAGAGTACCGTAGCAAAGATAATCAACCTTGTTGAGAATGCCGGTGAGAACAAGTCACGGAGTGAGGCGTTTATCACCCGTTTTGCCCGTGTCTATACTCCGATAGTAGTATTCGCGGCCCTCGCACTCGCCATCCTCCCGCCATTACTGATAGGTGTCATCAGTCACCAGTCGCCACTCACCTTGTTCCCCACATGGCTTTACAGGGCTCTGATGTTCCTGGTGGTGTCTTGTCCCTGTGCACTCGTCATCAGTGTTCCTCTCACGTTCTTCGGGGGCATCGGGGGAGCATCGCGTAAGGGAATCCTCATCAAGGGAGCCAACTATATGGACGTACTGGCGAAGACTGATACCGTGGTCTTCGACAAGACCGGCACACTCACCCACGGACAGTTTGCTGTCACCGCTGTTCATCCAGAGGAATTCGACGAGAACGAGCTTCTTCACCTTGCAGCCCATGTGGAGCATTTCACCACTCATCCCATTGGTGCAGCCCTGCGCGATGCCTTCCCAGATGAGGCTACCGACGGTTGCAGGGTGAGTGATGTAGAGGAGATTGCTGGTCATGGCATCAGGGCGAGGGTAGGTGACAGGCTCGTCTGCGTGGGTAATACTAAAATGATGGACAGCATCGGAGTGAAGTGGCACGACTGTCATCATGTGGGTACAATCATCCACGTTGCCATTGACGGTAGCTACGCAGGTCATATAGTCATCAACGATAGGATCAAGGAAGACAGTGCCGGTGCTGTTTCTGAGTTGAATGCCCTGGGAGTAGCCAGGACGGTGATGCTGACAGGCGACCGCAAGGAAGTGGCAGATAACGTAGCCAATACCCTCGCACTCTCTGAGTACCATGCTGAGCTCCTGCCTGCTGATAAGGTGGCGTATGTCGAGAAGCTCCTGAACGAGGAGTCCGGCTCAGGGGCAGTGGCATTCGTGGGCGACGGTATCAACGATGCCCCTGTCCTTGCACGTGCTGACGTAGGTATCGCGATGGGAGGACTGGGCAGTGACGCTGCCATCGAGGCGGCTGATGTGGTCATCATGGACGACAAGCCCTCGAAGATAGCCCTTGCCATACGTATCGCGCGTCGCACACTGAGGATTGCCGGTCAGAACGTATGGTTCGCCATAGGGGTGAAGGTGGCTGTGCTCATACTCGCTGCCTTAGGCATCGCAACGATGTGGCTCGCGGTATTCGCTGACGTGGGGGTCACTGTCCTCGCTGTGCTGAATGCAATGAGGGCATTGCGCTGAAATACGAAAAACGGTAAAAGTCTTGCATATTCTGAGAAATTGTCGTATCTTTGCCGCAAAATTCGGTAGGGTGTGATGAGAATACGGAAGATTTTTACCTTTCCCAGGTGGCTGAGACTCACGTTGACAGCTTTTGTGGCTGTTGTCGTCTGTTTGTTGCTGGTATTGACGATAGGCGTCAATACCAGTTTTGTGCAGGGGAAGATTATCAGTCTCGCTACGGAAGCACTGTCAAAAGAACTCCAGACTGAGGTACAGATAAAGGATATTGATGTCAATATCTTCGGGCAGCGGGTGAGTGTCTATGGCGTGAGAATGCAGGACCAGAACCGTCGTGAGTTGCTCCAAGTAAAGGAGATATGGACTAACTTCCGTCTGCTGCCCCTGCTCAAGGGTAGGGTGGAACTGAAGGAGGTAAAGATCAGTGGCGTCGACATGCTGCTGAGCAAACCGGAAGACGGGCCCGCCAATTACCAGTTTCTGCTTGACCGTGACAAGAAGAAAGGAAAGAAGAAGAAAGCTAAGCCCTCCATCTTCAGTCTCGACCTGCGCCATGCGATGGTCAGTGGAGTCAACGTGAGGTATAACGACCAGGACTACCTCCTTGAGAAGGCGGTCTATTCTTTCTGGCGCGAACAGAGGCATGTGGATATCAAGGGCCTTCACTTCAAGACCGACAACCATAAGCTCCGCAAGAACACCTACAAGCCGCATCGTGGATATTTCGATGTGGGACATCTTGACTTGGTAGCTGACTTGGGACTTGATATCTCCCGGATCGGTAAGGACACACTCGCAGGAGTCATCTCAAAATGCAATGTCACAGATACTGTCACAGGCTTCTATTTCAATAGCCTGCGTGCGGGCATCGTCTACAGCAACAAGCAGATTCACCTCTCTGATGTCTCCTTTAATCAGGTATCCACACGTTTCGATATCCCGGAGGCAGACATCATCCTTCCTGACAAGAAGCTTGACAGGAAACTGCACTATACGGCTGACAGCATCTACGTGAGGACCTTCCTTAAGGATATAGCAAGACCGTTCGCTCCTGTTCTCCGCAATTTCTCAATACCGCTGAACGTCAGGGTTGGTCTCGACGGTACTCCGCAGAGCATCGTCCTGCGAGGGATTCATGTCAATACCGATGATAACCTGCTGAAGATAAACTCCACAGGAGTCCTCCGCAATCTGAAGGGCAGGGACTTCAAACTGCATTTCGAAGTACACGACATGGTGGCACGACCGGGCATCAAGGACAAGATTATATTACAGTTCCCGGGCAAGAAACACATGCTGTATCAGCTTTATGCTCTGGGAGTAGTGAAGTATCATGGAAGTTTTGATATACTCTGGCGGAAGCAGCAGTTCAGGGGTCTGTTGAATACTGAGAAGGGCAACATCGACTTCGAGTTCCAGCTCGATGGCAACACCAAGTATCTCTCCGGCCGTGCCAGTACCGACTCACTCGAACTGGGCGACCTCTTCAAACTGAAGAAAATCCACGATGTCGCCGCCTCTGCCACATTCAATGTCGATATCTCCAAACCAAGGACAGCGGAGATACGGAAGAAGAAAGGCGGCAAGCTGCCTATCGGTGAGGTCACTGCTGATATCAGTAGGATAGGCTATAAGAACATCCACCTGAAGAATATATATGCAGACATTGAGAGCGATGGGGCAGTGGCAGAAGGAACTGTTACCATGAAAGGGAGTCTTACCGACCTGATGCTTGAGTTCTACTTTACCGATACAGAAGCCATGCATCAGATGAAGGTAAAACCGAGACTGAAGTTCCGAAGTTTAGTGAATTAAGAAAACGAACAGCCCCGGGATTTCCGGGGCTGTTCGTTTAATATGCGTGGTCGCTTTCTATCTCTTCCTTCGTCAGTTTCTTACTGTCGATGGCTCGCCAGGCATAGATGATATATGCCAGTACGAACGGCACGAGCAGTGACACCCAGAACATCGTGGTCAGCGTGAACTCACTCGAACAGGAGTTCTGCAGCGTCAGTGAACTCTGCAGGTCTGCTGTAGAGGGGTAGTATGATGTGTTGTTCCATGCAGAGCAGAGCAACAGGGGCAATACCGTAATCACGGTACCTATGCCTGCAGGCCAGATGCCACCGTTGTAGTCCTTTGAGACGATTGTCTTGCCTATGCCATAGAGCACCAGTACCACACCGATGAGGAACAGTATCAGCAGATACCACATGTCGATGAAGTTGTGCAGATATTTATACGGCTCCATGTATATCTGTCCTGTCTCATCGACGGCAAAGCCGTCTTTCAGCATCAGGTGGATCAGATAAGCCACGAAGAGTATTACGAATGGCACTGCAGTGCCCAGCAGGCGAACGCTGCCTCGGCAGCGGATATCCTCATCGTCGACATTGTTCATGACATAGAGTATTCCTAACGAGCGGGCGAGGAACACCACTGCGAATCCGAATACCAGTACCCAGGGGTTCAACAGTGCGTCAAGGCCGTGTGAGGCATTGGCCCAGCGGCTTATGATAGGTGTGATGGCACTGGCATCGATGAGGTTGTTCTTCTCTACAATGAAGTTGCTGCCCTCGAAGAATGTGGCAACGGCACCTCCAAGCAGCAGGGGGCCTACGATGCCGTTGAGGGTCAGGAAGAACTGGAATGTCTTCGGACCGAGGATGTTGCCTATCTTGTTCTGGAACTCATAGCTTACAGCCTGTAGCACGAAGGTGAAGAGGATGATCATCCATAGCCAGTAGGCACCTCCGAAGCTCGTAGAGTAGAACAGTGGGAAAGAGGCGAAGAATGCTCCACCAAAGGTGACGAGGGTGGTGAAGGTGAACTCCCACTTACGGCCGGTGGAGTTGTACACCAGTCTGCGACCTTCTTCAGTGTATCCCAGTGAGCCTGCCACAGAGTTGGCTCCCTGCACAAACAATAGGAATACTAATATCGCACCAAGAAGTGATACTATAAAGCACCAGTAGTGCTGCAAAAATTCGTATGACATATTCTCTTGTTTTCTTAGTTGTTAATTCTTAATGATTCTCGTATTCCGGTCCTTTCTTGATCTGCTTCAGCAGGATGTTGATCTCTACCGCCAGCATCGTGGTGAAGAGGAAAAGGAAGAGGAAGAATGTGAGTGCCACACTGCTGGAGTTGAGGTCGGATACTGCAGCCCATGTAGGCAGCATGTCCTGTATCGTCCATGGCTGTCGTCCGAACTCTGCCACGAGCCATCCGCTCTCAGAGGCGATATATGCCAGTGGGATGAGTATGATGGCGAGCCAGTAGTGCCAGGCGGGGAGCCCGGTGATTTCCTTCGTGTCTGCTGCTGTCTCAGGCAGGATGCCTACGGTAGCCAACAGGCGGCGAGTGATGATGGATAAGTACGGGATGTCGTACAGCAGGATCAGTATAAGTGCGAAGAAGAGGATGAAGACACATCCGAGACCTACCATTATCCTGAATGCCCAGAAGTTCACGGGTACGTAAGGCACCACGTCGTGCTTGTCCTTGATATATCCGTAGCCCATGTACTTGATGTTCTCCTTCAGCGTAGCGAGTTCTGCAGCTGCCTTTTGCTCGTCTCTGGCCTTCTTGGCATTGCGGTAGGCTGCCAGTGAACTGATGGCTTTCTTTCCCATCGCCATCTTCTGCTCTACCGATGGCTCAACAGTGCCGTCGGGCTTGGTGTAGCCTCTGAGGATGTCATTGATACCTGGCACGAAACCGTGGGGATCGTTGGTTGCCATGATGCTCAGTGCGTAAGGCATGTCGATCTTCAGCGGTGCCGATTCCTGGCTGGTATAGTCTGGCTGCTCGAAGGGGTTCACCCAGGCGACGGCTGTCAGACCCTGGTCCGTACCGCCATTATAGAGTGCTTCCATCGCAGCGAGCTTCATCGGTTGTACCTGAGCCACCTGCTGTCCGCTGATATGACCGGTGAAGGCTGCACCCAGAGAGGCGATGAGTCCCACGATAGAACCTATCTTCATACTCTCTGTGGCAAGGCGTATGTCACGTTTCTTCATCAGGTACCAGCAGCATACACCGACGCAGAACACGGCACCGATGATCCATGCGGAGATCACCGTGTGGAAGAACTTGCCAACGGCGAAGGGCGAGAAGGCCACTGCCAAGAAGTCCACCATCTCATTGCGCATGGTGTCGGGATTGAACTCGCAGCCTACGGGGTACTGCATCCATGCATTGGCCACGAGGATCCACCATGCGGAGATTGTCGCTCCCAGACCAGTGAGCCAGGTAGAGGCGAGGTGGAATCCGGGCGACACCTTCTTCCATCCGAAGTACATCACTGCCACGAAGGTGCTCTCCATGAAGAATGCCACGATACCCTCTATGGCAAGGGGAGCACCGAAGATGTCACCTACGAACCAGGAGTAGTTGCTCCAGTTGGTACCGAACTCAAACTCCAGGATGATACCCGTGGCGACACCCATCGCGAAGTTAATACCGAAGAGCCTCTGCCAGAACATGGCAGCTGTCTTCCAGAACTCATCCTTCGTGCGGTAGTACCTCGTCTCCACGATTCCCATGATAACGGCCAGTCCCAAGGTCAGCGGGACGAACAGCCAGTGATAGATAGCCGTGAGGGCAAACTGCGCCCTCGACCAGTCGATGGTTCCGGCATCAATGTTTAATAACAGGTTTTCAATCATAGTTGTAATATTTAGTTTATTATTTGTTATTCTGCCGCTCTCTCGGTGAGCTCTGTGGCCACGAAGCCTGCTTCATCACCATTGGCATTAGCCTTGAGGAAGTTGGGGAAGAAGAATATCTTCAGTACTGCGAAAATTATGAATAGCTTTATGAGTATGATGGTCCACAGCGTCTTGCCAAGTCGCATGGAGCGGAAGCCATCGGCATAAAGGTCATAGACCTTATAGAGGAAAGTGTTATTGCGCATAGGTCATTTTTTTACTGATTTGCTGTGCAAATATAGGATTTTTATCTGAAATGACCAAACAAATATTAAAAAACTTTGTTGTTTCATCGGAAATGGTTAACTTTGCAGGCTGAAAATAAGAAAAATTATGAAGAAAGTTATAATACCCTTAATGACAATAGTCATTCTTGCGCTGATGGCGGGTGGCGTTTGGCTCTTTATGAGCCTGCAGGAACAGAAGCAGGCAAACCGTGACATGCAGGAACTGGCAGAGCTTGACAAGCAGGAGATGGAGAATGAGTACGAGCGCTTCGCACTGCAGTACAGCGAGATGAAGACTCAGATAAACAATGACTCCATCGTAGAGCAGCTCACGCAGGAGCAGATGCGCACCCAGCACTTGCTTGAGGAGCTGAAGAAGGTAAAGGCTGACGATGCCCGTGAGATCACCCGCCTGAAGAAAGAGCTTGCCACGGTGCGTGAGGTGCTGCGCAGCTATATCATCCAGGTTGACTCGCTCAACCGTCTCAATGAGAGTCTTATGGAGGAGAACAGCCGTGTCAGTGCCGAGCTCGAGGAGCGTACTGCACAGGTGGCAGGCCTCAGCAGTGAGAAGGCATCGCTGTCAGAGAAGGTGGCCATAGCAGCACAGCTCGATGCCACGAATATCAGCCTTTCGCTCATTAACAAGCGTGGCAAGTCTACCAAGAAACTCAAGGATACCCGTAAGATGCAGGTGACATTCACTATCACCAAGAATGTCACTGCGGCGAATGGTAACCGTACCATATACGTAAGGATACAGAATCCTGGAGGAAACACCCTCAGTGGCGGAGGCTCGTTCCCTTACGAGAACAAGAATCTGCAGTACTCCATGAAGAAGACCATAGAGTACACTGGCGAGGAAGTTACTGTAAACACCTTCTGGGATGTCACCCAGATGCTTGAAGGCGGTCAGTATCGTGTCAGCATCTTTGCCGATGGCAACATGATCGGATCGCGGACATTCACTTTCGAATAAAACAACCTTAATGAATATGATTAAAGAAATAAGTATTTCTCTGCTTGTAGGCGTTGCGGTGCCAGTGAGTGCGCAAAGGCTGTTGTCGCTTGACAGCTGTCGCGCCATGGCTCTGCGCAACAACAAGCAGATAGCCGTATCGAAGGTAAAGCAGGATGTGGCGACTAACATACGTAAGTCTGCCCGCACGAAGTACCTGCCTCATATCAGCGCAGTCGGCACATACCAGTTCACCAGCAAGGAGATATCCCTGCTGAACGATGACCAGAAGGCCGCCCTCGGAGGGTTGGGCACGACAGCTGCTACAGGTATCCAGAACACCATCTCAGGCATTACCAGCAGTGAGCCTATGGCACACATCAGTGCAGCGCTCGGTTCCATGGGCTTGAACCTTGACGGGCTAAAGCAGCTCACTGGTCAGCGCCTGCAGGAGTTTGCCGGTAGGCTGAACGGTCTTGGCAATGGCATCGTCGATGCCTTGCATACCGACACCCGTAACCTCTTCGCAGGTTCGGTGATGTTCGTCCAGCCTGTGTTCATGGGAGGTAGCATCATTGCCCTCAACAAGATGGCGGACATCAATGAGGACATGCAGCGCAACTCCTCCTCCATGCGCAGACAGACGACCATCTACAACACCGACAAGGCCTATTGGCAGGTGGTGTCGCTCAGGCATAAGCAGAAGTTGGCAGAGGCTTACCTCGACCTGTTGAAGAAGCTCGACAGCGATGTCCATAAGATGATCGACGAGGGAGTGGCCACCAGGAGCGACGGGCTCAGTGTCGACGTGAAGCTCAACGAGGCAGAGATGACCCTCACCAGAGTCAACGACGGACTGGTGCTCTCCAAGATGCTGCTCTGCCAGACCATCGGACTTCCCATCAACGAGGATATCACACTCGCTGATGAAGAGTCGGAGAATATCGTCGTAGAGACAGAGACACCAGTACTCAATGTAGAGATGGCAGTAGAGAACCGTCCGGAGCTGAAGATGCTCGACAATGGCATACAACTCTCCAAGCAGCTCACCAACGTGCTCAAGGCAGGTAACCTGCCGATGGTGGCACTGACAGGCGGCTACGCTGTGTCCAACCCCAGTCTGGTAAACGGCTTCGAGCGTAAGTTCAGGGGCTTGTGGAACGTGGGTGTGCTTGTCAGGGTGCCCATCTGGAACTGGGGCGACGTGATGTACAAGGTGCGTGCATCGAAGGGTGCCACCAGCATCGCCACCCTTGAGCGTGAGGAGGCCAGGGAGCTGATAGAGCTTCAGGTCAACCAGCACACCTTCCGTGTGACGGAGGCCAACAAGAAGCTCACGATGGCCCGTACCAATATCAAGCGTGCCGATGAGAACCTGCGCACCGCGAATATCGGATTCCGTGAGGGTGTCATCACCCCCGCCACCGTGATGGAGGCCCAGACAGCCTGGCTTCAGGCAATGTCGCAGAAGATCGATGCCGAGATAGATGTCAAGCTCTCTCAGGTAGACCTCCAGAAATCACTTGGAACCCTCGAATAGTATTTTATTAGTATAAGTTTATTTTTTATTTCAGAGAATATGTCAAACCAAGCCAAAAGTCAGCATAAGAACATACTGCTAGCAATAGCAGGTTTCGCATCAGTTGTTGTAATTGTTGCCCTCATAGGATTCCTTGCCCTCGGTCGTGAACCGGATGTCAAGCAGGGTCAGGTGGAGGTCACAGAGTATCGTGTGTCAAGTAAGGTGCCCGGTCGTATCCTCGAGCTGCGTGTCAAGGAAGGCGACTACGTCAAGGTGGGCGACACCCTCGCCATCCTCGATGCCCCAGAGGTACGTGCCAAGATGGAGCAGGCCCGCAGTGCGGAGAATGCCGCTGCTGCCCTGGAGCTGAAGGCGCAGAACGGTGCCCGCAAGGAGCAGATACAGGGAGCCTTCTCCGTACTTCAGCAGGCAAAGGCCGGTTACGAGATTGCCGAGAAGTCTTACCAGCGCATCCAGCGCCTCTTCGACGAGGGAGTCATCAGTGCCCAGAAGCGCGATGAGGTATATGCCAACTACAAGGCCATGGAAGCCCAGATGAAGGCTGCCCAGAGCCAGTATGACATGGCCGTCAACGGGGCACGCATGGAAGACAAGCTCGCCGCAGCAGCCCAGGTGGGTCGTGCCAGGGGAGCTGTGCAGGAGGTCAACTCATACATCAACGAGACGGTACAGATAGCCCAGATGGAAGGCGAGGTGAGCGATGTCTATCCCAAGGTAGGCGAGCTGGTAGGCACTGGCTCTCCCATCATGTCCATCGCAGTGATGGACGATATGTGGGGCACGTTCAATATCCGTGAGGACCAGCTTCAAGGCATGAAGGTGGGCACTGAGTTCACAGCCTTCGTACCGGCATTCAATAAGGATGTGAAGATGAAGGTGTACTACATGAAGGACCAGGGCTCCTTTGCAGTATGGAAGGCCACCAAGGCCAACGGTCAGTACGACCTCAAGACCTTCGAGGTGAAGGCCCGTCCGGTAGAGAAGCTCGAAGGCCTTCGTCCCGGTATGAGTCTGATTATTAAGAATTAAAAAAGAGGAAGTATATCTTGAGACATCTCATTAATATATGGGTCATCGCCAAGCGCGAGATGAAGATTCTGATGAAGAATCCCATCTACCTGTGCTGTATGGTCGTATTCCCCCTGCTGACGATGCTGTTCTTCACGTCGATGCTTGACGAGGGCGTGCCGCAGGATATGCCTGTTGGCGTGGTCGATCTCGACAACAGCTCCACCTCCCGTGCGCTGGTGCGTCGTCTCGACGGATTCCAGACATCCCGCGTCGTGGCACATTATGCCTCTGTTGCCGAGGCCCGTCATGCCATGCAGCAGAATGATATCTACGGATTCCTGTATATCCCCAAGGGCACTGCCGACAATCTGCTCTCTGCCCGTCGCCCGAAGGTGTCATATTATTATAGTAATGTGTCGATAGCTGCGGGCTCGTTGGTGATGAAGGATCTTAAGACCATCACGACACTCGGTTCTGCGGCGGTGGGTCAGGCCACCATGCGGGCCAGGGGCTTCACTCCGCAGCAGATACAGACCTTCCTTCAGCCTATCCGCATCGACCTGCATCAGGTGGCCAACCCGTGGAGCAACTACAACATGTATCTCTCCACTGTGTTCGTGCCCGGTGTGATGATGCTCTTCATGTTCCTTATCTCTGCCTATTCCTTAGGTATGGAGCTGAAGTTCAGTCGTGGCAAGGAGTGGGTGGCGAAGGCTGACGGTAATATGCTGGTAGCCATCCTCGGTAAGTTCCTGCCCCAGGCGATGGTGTTCCTTGTGCTGATATTCTTCTACGAGTTCTATATATATAATGTGCTCCATTTCGCTCATGTAGGCTCGGTGTGGATGATAGTACTGCTGGCAGTGCTCGAGGTGTTTGCCTCGATAGGCTTCGGAGTGTTCATCTTCGGACTGATGCCCTCTCTGCGAATGTCGATGAGTGTCTGTTCGCTGTGGGGCGTCCTCAGTTTCTCCCTGGCAGGCTCAGCCTTCCCCGTGATGGGAATGGACTCGCCAATCCAGGCTATGACATGGCTGTTCCCGCTGCGCCACTATTATATGCTATATCAGATTACGGTGTTCAACGGCTACCCGCTCATCGACGCGTGGTTCCACCTTGTGGCTCTCGTGGCGTTCACGCTGATGCCCTGGTTCGTCATCCGTAAGATAAAAAATGCAATGCTTACTTATGTCTATATTCCATAAGATACTCCAATGGCTCGACGATGCTGCCTACGTGTGGCGCTATGAGTTCCGGCAGGTGCTCCGTGATGAGGGCGTGCTGCTGTTCTGTATCGTGGTGCCCCTCGTCTATCCGCTGCTCTACTCATGGGTGTACAACAACGAGACGATCCACGAGGTGCCGGTAGTCGTTGTCGACCAGTCCCGCTCCCAGCTCTCCCGTCAGTTCATCCGTATGTGCGATGCCTCTGCCGATGTGCGTGTGGCATGCTACGCTGCCGACCTCGACGATGCGCAGAGTCTTGTGAGCCGTCAGGTGGTGAAGGGCATATACCTCATCCCCGAGGATTTCGCCACAAACATCAACCGTATGCAGCAGGGCACCGTCAGCGTCTATTGCGACATGGCACTGATGCTCACCTATAAGGCCATCTATCAGACGGCTATGGCTGTCAGTCAGAAGATGGGTGCCGCTATCCAGGTCAGTCTCTCGGGCAAGTACACCTCTCGTGAGGAACTTGTCACCGCCAGTCCGCTGGCAGTCGACGAGGTGGCGATGTTCAACCCCCAGGGCGGCTATGGCACAGC
>DGTJ01000107.1:16131-20447 GCA_002393725.1 Prevotella sp. UBA4339
CTGGGGCGTATCGTCACGGGCAAGGCTCTCTGCTATCTCATGGTCTATGCTGTGATGGCTGCATATCTCAGCCTTGTAGTGCCTAAGATGTTCCATTTCATCCATATAGCCGCCTGGCAGGATATACTTCAGCTGATGATACCCTATCTGCTGGCATGTGTGTTCTTCGGACTCACCGTGTCGTGCCTTGTGCGTTATCGTGAGAACGTGATCCTGCTGGTGGTCTTCGTGTCACTGCCGTTGCTGTTCCTTACCGGAGTGTCATGGCCCCAGTCGTCCATCCCCGGCTATCTGCAGGGAGTGTCGTGGCTCTTCCCGAGCACCTTTGGCGTGAGGGCATACCTGCGGCTCAACAGCATGGGCGGAACCATTGCCGACGTCTCTTTGGAGATGCGGTGCCTCTGGATTCAGGTAGCCGCCTATTTCGGTACTGCCTGCCTGGTATATGGTCACCAGCTGCGCACCACGCGCCAGCATGCCTCTGAGCGCCTCGTCTATCTGCGCAAGAAGCGCGAAGTGCGTGAGGCTATCAAGGCAAAGAAATTGTCTACAGGACAGTGATTTGATTATGAAAGAAATGTGAATAATGCGCAGAAATTTTATCCAGAAATATTTCTGATTGTGAAAGTAATAGAGAGATTATCCTTGTTGTTGGCAGCCGCTGTAGTCACGGCCGGTCTTAGTGGATGTTTCGGTAGCGAGAGGCGACCGAGGGCGTATGTGAGTGAGGTGACCGGGGCTGACAGCGTAGCGATACGCATGGGCAACTATACCCTGCTGAAGTATCACAGCGACAAGCTCAGTCTTGACATCAACTACCCCTCGTTCCTGGTGCATCAGGACCTGTCCGACGATGCAGGCATGCAGGAGCTCTTTATGATGGACGATGTGTCGGTATCTGTGGTGGTCGACTCCCTCAGCGGCATGCTCCGCAGCTCAGGCCAGGTGATGATGGGCATGGGTGCAGATCTGCTTGAGGTGGGCGATGACTACAGCATCCATCAGGGGCAGGACGACAAGTGGGAATACTATGGAAAGGTGATTGACACCGATACCCTCCGTCAGGTGACGGTGATGCTCAGGTATTTCCCTGAACATGCCGACGCAGTAGAAGGCTTGAAAGAGTGGGTGAGGGGATTCAGTCTGTCAAAACAGTAAAATGGAAAAAACACCTGCGAGATAATTTTTTTTTGCATTAATATTAGGAAATTAGAAAAAAATTCGTACCTTTGCAGCCGGATTCAGTGCTTCATCGATGCGAAGGTATATGCTTTGCTGACATTTCGCCTGAAGATGCTGCATAGGCAGCACTCACGCCGTACTTGCCTGAAATGGCAGTGAAGGTGTGGGCTAACATGTTTTAGAACAGCGTCTTACAACGCTTTGTTTTTGGTTGTTTGAACCTAGGAAACTCAAACCATCTGACAAAAACAATGCAGAGTAGATGTTTGTGGCGTGGTATAATATTGCCCCGTCAGTGTGCTGAGAAGGTACGGGCTACCTTCAATGGCACACTTTAGGGGTGCGTGATATACCAACGGCGTGAGCGTCATTATTCTGTCTGTTTTCAGAGAGGTTTTCCTAGGACCTAAACAACGGGCGGGCAGAGTGAGAGTTCACGCTCTTTTTGTATCCTTAGGTCATCTCCGACCTGGTTTCCAATTTGAGTTTTCGCTGATTCTAAGTGACAGAGACGGGCATATTGGATTGATATGAGGTTTCCGTGACAGCGGATATTCCTTGCAGCCATCTCCTAAACAGTCTGAGAACTGGTGTCCGGTTCATTTGAAAACAAACAATTAGTCCAGAAACAACAAGTTGACGGACAAGGAAAGATAGTATATATGTCCGAAAAGATACATGTAGGAATACAGAAGCGCTGGTGGCTTCTGAGACATCTTAACCCCGAGGCTATCGATGTGCAACTGTCGCTGTTGAACGAGCAGCGTGCAGCTGACGACCAGGAGGCCATAGTGTATTTCATACCGCATCAGTATTCCAAGGAAGCAGTCTTCCAGAAGGAGAAAGACAAGGCTTACAACAGCAAGGTCAAGGAGAACAACGACCTTCGCAGTACGCTGCACTACTATCTGTTTATCAAGGCCACCGAGCCCGACATCTTAGCCCTTGTCAGCAGTGAGTGGAACCGCGCCATGCGCCTTCGTCTCACGATGTGCCGCAGCAAGAGTGGCGAGCCACTGTGGGCAGCTACCAATGAGATGGACGATCTCATAGCCCTGATGAGAGAGCACCGCGAGATGTTCAACCTCGAGGCCTCTCCCGACGGATTCCAGGTCGACGACAGGGTGATGCTCAAGGCTAAGGTCTTCGAGGGCCGTGAGTTCTACGTCACCAAGGTCAGGAAGAAGGCGGAGGGAGCCAGTCTCACACTGGAGTATCCGATATTCAACGGTCGTATCATCCTGAAGACCGAGAGCGTGGAGGTGTCGAAACAATACCTCCCCATGAAGATCCAGGACCTGCTTTCTCCCGACTATGTGAAGAAGGTGGACCAGGCGCTGACGGGTATCGTGCGTCATCGCTACGGTCGCAGGAAGTCGCCGGGCAACAGTCGCCAGACGGAGACAGATGCCGGAATCCTGCACGACCTTCAGTTTATGAGTTACATGGAGTTCGACGACAGCCAGGTACACAATCATGTCAGGACCCTGCTGCTTCTCCATGCGGTGCTGCGTAAGGACCGCCATACTACAGAGCGCTATATCCCTATAGTGGAGCAGATGCTCCCCAGAGGTGGAGAAGCCGTGACCGACGAAGATGCCTTTATGATGGCAGTGCTCTATCTCGCCACCCGCGACGTAAGCTATCGTGACGCGGCGAAGCGTTATGAGCAGAGCCACAAGCAGCTCTCCGAGCCATTGTCGCAGCTGATGCCGGTCATCAAGTACGTACGGTTTAGGGATACCCCCAAGAAGAAAATCACTAAGAAACTGGAGAAGAAGCTTACGAAGCAGATAGCAGAGACGATGCGTCAGATCAGCGACTGCGACTTCAGCAGTCTTTCCCCAGAGGGTGCTTTAGCAGTCTTTACCATCCTTACTTTGCCTCCATACGACACCGAAGAGGGCCATGCCCTTCAGTCGAGGCTGAAACAATCAGTCCTCCAGACCTGTGCCGCTATAAAGTCCCAACTTTCCGGCGACATCACCTCTGAATGCAAATCCAGTCTTGATGGAAGCACCATCGCTGAATGCAAATCCAGTCTTGATGGAAGCATCACTTCTGAAGGTAAATCCAGTCTTGATGAAAGCACCATCGCTGAATGCAAATCCAGTCTTGATGGAAGCATCACTTCTGAAGGTAAATCCAGTCTTGATGGAAGCATCACTTCTGACGGTAAATCCGGCTTGGAGGCTGAGTTGACTTCTTGGCAACAAGTCATACAAACAATCTCTGGGACGACTTGCGTAACCTCTTGCGATGTGACCCAGAGCAGTCTAATCCAGGCCCGCAAGAATCTTCTTCGTTCTGTTCATCCCAGTGCCAGCGCATTATTATCCTATTACAACATGTTAGTCCGTCTTCATCCCGACAGGACCGCCCCCGACAGTGCTGACCTCTATCAGGAGTACCTGAAGATATTGCTCGCTTCCTACTCCCGTACTCATCAGTTCACCACTTCCTGGTGGCAGTTAAAATCCGTCCTCGAGCGATATTACACCGCCCCCCGCCATTTAAAGTGAAGTTGAGACCAAGATGGCGCAAGCCGAGTGAAAGCTTAGGGAAACGGAGGAGTAACGCTAGGGAAACGGAGGAGTGACGCTAGGGAGACGGAGGAGTAACGCTAGGGAAACGGAGGAGTAACGCTAGGGAAACGGAGGAGTGACGCTAGGGAAAGAGTCGGTTACAAGTTGTAACCAACTGAAGTTGGTATCTCCTAAAGATAGAAAAATCTTTTTCTCATAAAATTTGTCTATTTCGAAATAAATCCCTATCTTTGCACACAAAGAGACATATATGATAAAAAAGAATGTACTTAGACGCTTGCAAAATCTGAAAGGTCAATTAGTAGAAGTTGGCGTTTCAAAGCTAGGATTGTTCGGTTCCACTGTACGTGGTGAGAACACTCCCCAAAGTGATATTGACATTCTTCTGGATTTCAGCGCAGGACAGGAAACATATTTAAATTTCATGAGTGCATGCCAAATATTGGAAGACAACTTCAAGCACTATAAGCTTGATGTTGTAACCCTTAAAGGTCTCAGCCCATATATTGGTAAATCCATCTTAAAAGAGGTTGAATATGTATAAGTCATATTTACCATATCTTCAGCATTAAATAACTCATCGCGTGT
>DGTJ01000017.1 GCA_002393725.1 Prevotella sp. UBA4339
GGGACCAGTGGTATCCCGAGGCAGCCCGCCTGATGGCTCTCCAAGGAGCCGAGATGCTCATCTACCCCACAGCCATAGGATACGAGTCGAGCGATACTCCTGACGAGCAGCAGCGTCAGCGCAATGCCTGGCAGACAGTACAGCGCGGACATGCCGTGGCCAACGGGCTTCCCGTCATCACCGTCAACCGCGTGGGCTATGAGCCCGACCCCAGCGGCCGAACAGGAGGCATCCTGTTCTGGGGCACATCATTCGTTGCCGGGCCTCAGGGAGAAATCATCTATGAGGCCTCTGCCGATGAAGAGGAGAGCATCATAGTAGAACTCGACATCGACCACTCCGAGCAGGTGCGCCGCTGGTGGCCTTTCCTCCGCGACCGCCGCATCGACGCCTACACCGACATCACAAAGAGATTTATAGACTAACAATGTACAATATGAAGAAAATCATTCTACTGGCCCTCATGGCCATAACACTAATGCCTGCAACAGCTCAGGAAGAAGACGATCAGGATTTCCATGCTTCAGCGAGTCTCGACCTCGTGAGCAAATACATGTGGCGCGGTAGCGAACAGGCAAGCATAAGCTTGCAGCCGGCCCTGGAAGTAAGCTGGCAGGGACTGTCGCTTGAGGCAACAGCCAGCACAAGCTTCGACAAAGACGACCTGCAGGATATCGACCTCACGCTGATGTACTCGCGCTGGGGATTCAACATCGGAGTCATCGACTACTGGACGAGGGATGTCGACAGTGAGAACCGCTATTTCCGCTATACCTCCGATGGTCCTCACCAGCTTGAGGCTAATCTGGGATACACCTGCAAATACTTCTCGCTACAGGCCTATACCATGTTTGGCTGCAACGACTTCAAGATCAATGGCGACCGCGCCTACTCCACCTATATCGAGCTCTCCGTACCCTTCAGGGCCGGTGGTCTCGACTGGAAGGTAAGCGCAGGTATCACGCCCATGGAGAGCGCCGGATACACCAGTACACGAACAGTACAGGGACTGCTCAAGGAGATTACCGTAGTCGACAAGAACTATCTCTACGGCGAAGGCTTCACCTGCAACATGGCTTCCGTAAGAGCCACGAAGACTTTCTGCTTCAAGAATTTCAAGCTCCCTGTTTTCGCAGAGTTCCATGCCAACCCCTATCTGCAGAAGGCCAACTTCCTCGCAGGTATCAGCATCGCAACATTCTAAACAGCAAACAAGTCACATTCCAACACAATGTCAAGCAACTTAAGATTTCAAGTAGTAGAAGAGGCTTTCAAGAAGCAGGCCGTAGAAGTGAAGGCTCCCTCAGAGCGTCCTTCTGAGTATTTCGGAAAGTACGTGTTCAACCGTCAGAAGATGTACAAGTACCTTCCCAAGGACATCTATGACAAGATGATCGACGTGATGGACAATGGAGCCCGCCTCGACCGCGGTATCGCCGATGCTGTGGCAGCCGGCATGAAGCAATGGGCTCAGGAGATGGGCGCCACCCACTACACCCACTGGTTTCAGCCACTCACCGAGGGGACGGCTGAGAAGCACGATGCCTTCGTGGAGCACGACGGCAAGGGCGGAATGGTGGAGAACTTCAGCGGCAAGCTGCTCGTACAGCAGGAGCCCGATGCCAGCTCATTCCCCAACGGAGGTATCCGCAACACCTTCGAGGCTCGCGGCTATTCTGCCTGGGACCCCACATCGCCGGTATTCATCATCGACGACACCCTCTGCATACCTACCATATTCATAGCATATACAGGCGAGGCACTCGACTACAAGGCTCCGCTGCTGAGAGCCCTGCATGCCGTCGACAAAGCCGCCACCGACGTATGTCAGTATTTCTATGACGACGTGCACAAGGTGAAAGTCAACCTCGGATGGGAGCAGGAGTATTTCCTCGTCGACGAGGGGCTCTACTCGGCACGTCCCGACCTGATGCTCACCGGGCGCACACTTATGGGCCATGAGAGCGCCAAGAACCAGCAGATGGACGATCACTACTTCGGCACCATCCCCGACCGCGTGCAGGCCTTCATGAAAGACCTCGAGATTCAGGCGCTGGAACTCTCCATCCCCTGCAAGACCCGCCACAACGAGGTGGCGCCCAATCAGTTTGAGCTCGCTCCCATCTTCGAAGAGTGCAACCTCGCCGTCGACCACAACATGCTCCTGATGTCGCTCATGAAGCGAGTGGCCCGCAATCACGGCTTCCGCGTATTGCTACACGAGAAGCCGTTCGACGGCATCAACGGTTCGGGAAAGCACAACAACTGGAGTCTCACCGCCGACAACGGCACACTGCTGCATGCCCCCGGCAAGACTCCTGAAGAGAACCTGCGCTTCGTGACGTTCATCGTAGAGACGCTGATGGCCGTCTACCGTCACAACGGACTGCTTAAGGCCTCCATCGTCAGCGCTACCAATGCCCACCGCCTTGGCGGCAACGAGGCTCCACCAGCCATCATCAGCTCATTTCTCGGCACACAGCTCAGCGAGCTGCTCGACCATATCGAGAATTCCGAGAACAACGAGCTCATAACCCTGAAAGGCAAGAAGGGTATGGAGATCGACATCCCTCAGATACCGAACCTAGAGGTCGACAATACCGACCGCAACCGCACATCGCCCTTCGCCTTCACAGGCAACCGCTTCGAGTTTCGTGCCCCCGGCTCCAGCGTCAACTGTGCATCGGCAATGATTGCCCTCAATGCAGCAATGGCCGAAGCCCTCGTATCGTTCAAGAAGAGAGTGGACCTGAAGATATCTGAATTCTCCAAATACCCCGAATACTCAGAGGGCACCGGCCACACAGCCAAGTTCCACGCCATCATTGAGGTGCTGCGCGAAGACATCAGGGAGTGCAAGCCCGTGCGCTTCGACGGCAACGGCTATAGCGACGAATGGGTAGTGGAGGCCTCCAGGCGAGGTCTCGACGTGGAGAAGTCAGTACCCGTCATCATCGAGCACTATCTCGACCCCGAGAGCGTGTCGATGTTTGAGAGCACCAAGGTGATGAACCGCAAGGAGCTCGAAGCCCGCAACGAGGTGAAATGGGAGATGTACGTCAAGACCGTACAGATAGAGGCCCGCGTGATGGGCGACCTCTCGATGAACCATATCATCCCCGTCTCCACCCATTACCAGTCGCAGCTCATCAAGAATGTGCAGGGCATGAAGGACGTGTTCCCCGCCGACAAGGCCGAGCGCCTCTCCGCTCGCAACATGAAGCTCATCGAGGAGATAGCCGAGCGCACGGAGCGCATAGAGAGCCTTGTGGAAGAGCTCACCGAGGCGCGTCGCGTTGCCAACCGCATTGCCGACATCCACGAGCGGGCAATAGCATATCACGACAATGTATGCCCTAAGATGGATGCCATACGCAAGGAGTGCGACGCCCTGGAGATGATCGTGGAGGACGGTCTGTGGACCCTGCCAAAATATCGGGAACTTCTATTTATAAGATAAAATAAAGGAAAGAAAAAAATGAAAAGACTATCAACATTTCTCGCTCTCGGCTGTATCATAGCCATGAGCCTCACGTCATGCCTCAAGGATGACGACAACGACAAGACACAAGGACTCACCAAAGCCCAGATATCACAGTGCTACAATGCCATCGTAGGCAGCTACACCGGCAAGATGATCTACCCATCGTATGATTCAGGCAAGCAGGTATATGTGGCCGACACGATTGACATCTCCTGGAGAGTAGGCACCGACACTATCCTCACGGTGAACTCGGTGCCCGCAGCAGCCATCGCAGGCACAATCACCGAAAACGACCTGCGCAAGGCCCTCGAGGAGCAGAACCCCGCGGCCGACGTGAAATGCTACATCGGGTTCTCCAACCTCGACAGCTACGTACGCTTCTACCTCGCTCCACAGAAGGTGGAGTTCCCAGTGTACTATCAGGAGAAGACGCACTCCGTGACAGCACTCTTCTGGTATAATCCGTATTATACCGACACACAGTCGCTCGGATACAAGGACCTTACCAACGACTTGTTGGCATGCCAGCTGCTGCTGGGAGCCGTCTATCTCGATGGCAACGAGACCCGTAACTTCATCGGCTCGGGCTCGGCCACGAGGGTGCCCTTGATATTCGCCACCGACATTAAGAAAGCAACAACGCAACAAACCAATTAAAAAAATATCCCCGAAATGCTTGGCAGTTCGGGGATTTTTTTCTATCTTTGCCACAAGAAAGGAGAATGAGGATGAAGAAGGCATGTCTCTTGTTTGTTACAGTCATGCTGTGCTGTCTCGAAATGATGGCGCAGGGCGATTCATTATGGATATTCAGCGGCAAGGTGATCGACGCCCGTACGCGCAAGGCGATGCCGTTCGTCAGCGTCACCGACCGCCAGATAGGCACAGTGACCAATGAGCACGGAGAGTTCACCCTAAAGCTGAAGTATGAGCCCCGCACAGTGACGTTCTCCTACGTAGGCTATAAGACCCGCCGCCTGAGCGCGGACGAGTGCAAGGCGCTAATGGCAGAGGGCAAGGCCGTACAGATGCAGGCCAGTTCGATAGTGCTCAGCGATATCGTCGTCAGGAGCAACGATGCCCGCGACATCGTGCTGAAGGCCATCTACAATATCGACCGCAACTACCCTCGCGAGGCCAGCCTCATGAAGGGGTTCTACCGCGAGACGGTGCAGAAGCGCCAGCGGTTTATCAGCGTCGCCGAGGGAGTGGTCGACATGTATAAGTCGGCCTACAACAAGCACAACTGGCGCGACGGGGTGGCCATACTCAAGGGCAGGCGCCTGCTGAGCCAGAAGCCCTCCGACACGCTGTCGGTGAAGCTTCAGGGAGGCCCTGTGCTGCCCATACAGCTCGACCTGGTGAAGGAGCGCGACATACTGCTCAATGCCGAGGAGCTCGACCTCTACGACCTCAGCTTCGCCACTCCTAAGACCAAGGGCGACAGGCCTCAGTACGTCATCGAGCTGAAGCCCCGCGTGGTCACCGACTATGCCCTCTACCGCGGACACCTGTATATCGACCAGGAGACGCTGGCCTTCACTAAGATAGACCTCACGCTCGACATGACAGACGTGGAGAAGGTGACGCGCATGATACTCCGCAAGAAGCCCCTCGGCCTGCGCTTCACCCCCCGGGAGCTAACACTCAGCATCGACTACAAGACTGACGGCGGAGTGACGCGCATCAACTATATCCGCAACGTGATACGCTTCCGTTGCGACTGGAAGCGCCGCGTGTTCAAGTCCAACTTCACGATAGTCTCCGAGATGGTGGTCACCGACCGCAAGGAGGGTGAGGGCATAAGGCCGATCAGGACGCGCGACTCTTTCAACCGTAGCGACAACTTCTACGACAAGGTGATCTACTTCAACGACCCTTACTTCTGGGGCTCAGAAAACATCATCGAGCCAACGGAGGACCTCCTTGAAGGCATCGACAAGATCAAGCGCAAGCTCATGAAGCGGTAGAATTCCTCCTGCCGCTCTCTTGCTATTCAATACCATTTTACAAGTTTCGCATGTACAAGGAGACAAGGAGTTCAGGGAGTTCAAGGAGTTCAAGACGATTGTACTCTTGAAAGCTGCTTGCACTTCCGGAATGCAAGTGCGTCTATGTGCCTTGTACCCGGTGCGATAATATGATTATTGTTTACGGAATGCATATTCATCTTATTCATTTTCTGCTGGCTTTCATTATTTTTTTTGCTTTTTCTTGTTTTTCTCGTGATTTCTTCGTAAATTTGCAGCGCAGACTATAGAAGAAAGGAAGAGAACTATGGCAAGACCGATTAGAGAGACACCTGTATTGAAAGGTGAAGATGCTTTCAACTTCGAATGGAGAAGGCTGACAATAGAACACAGAACCCCAGAAGAGAAAGCTGAGGCTCGCAGGAAGTTTGAAGAGCGTATTGCCAATGCAAAGAACAAAATAGAATGGTGTTGGTAAATGATGCGCCTTGTACCTCTTACTAAAGACTATGAGTTGACGGCATTCGATTGTGGTGACGAAGACTTGAACAAATTCTTGTTTGAGGATGCTAAGTCATGCCTTGAACTTCGTATTGCAAAAACGTTCATACTTGAAGTTGAAGATCGTATAGCAGCTTATTTCTGTTTGCTTAACGACAAAATTAGTAAGGACGAAGTAATTGGTAGCAGGTGGAAAAAGATTAAGAGCAATTTCCCTCGTGACAAGCAGTTTCGCAGTTATCCCACAATTAAGATAGGCCGTTTTGCGGTATCCCTGGATTTCCGAGGCAGGCAAATTGGGACTGACCTTATGGGGCGATTGCTGGAGATGCTGAACGTACGACAGGGAGCTTCCGCATTCCGTTACGTCACTGTCGATGCCTATCTCTCCGCTGTTCCCTTCTACGAAAAGAACGGTTTCGTTCATCTGACGAAGAAGGACGAGGACGAGCATACCCGCCTGATGTTTTTCGACATGATGGATATAGAGGAATAGTTGCTTCATCTCTTTCCTTTTATTTGATGTCAATATACCCGATGATCTCGCGCTCTGCGAGAGTGAGACCGTGCTGCACAGAATGCACAGGGGGACAGGAACCTTGAAAGGCACAGGGGGACAGGAACCTTGTGTTCATTGATGTCACCCCCAGACTTCACTTATTTAGCTCCATTTTGCCCCAATAATGAACATATTTTTATGTTTTGGGGCAAAAATATGTCGAACAATGGAGTACCAATCAAGGGGGCAGGTCCATGATTGCTCGTGGCGAGCGAATCAATCACAACCTGTCCCCTTGATCATTCTCTATTATTTCACACGTGTCATCTGGAAGGTGGCGGTATAGGTGGAGCCGTTTTCGCGTTGGCGCAGGGCCTTCCACTTCATCACGCCGCCCTCGATGCTCTCTATCTCCCACCACTCGCGCAGTTCCTCGCTGTCGGCGGTATTCTTCCAGCGGGTGCAGAGCAGGATGCCGTCGACGAAGTACTCAGCCAGCACATCGTCGTGGGCCACCCACTCGGCACCGTCCTTGTCGTAGTAGACGTAGGTGCCGTCGGCCTTGTACTCCCAGCGGTGCAACTGGCCGTCGGCGTGCTCGTCCTCAGCGCTGGTCACCTTGCCCTCCCATGTGCCGAGGATGTCCTGCTGATAGTCCTTAGTGATACGCTCATAGCTCTCCTTGCCATAGACCTCATGCTGCACCGAGTTGCCGTCCACGTACACATTCCAGTCAGAACTCATCAGCATCTTCTTGTCCGATATGTCCAGGATGAAGCAGTCCAGCACGTTCATGTTGGCCTCGTCATGAGTGATGACGCCCACATTGTTCCCGTCGATCTTGACGTCGGCCAGCACCTTCACGTTCCACGACTGACTGAAGAAATCGGAGAGGCTGCCGTAGGCCTGGGTGGGCGAGACGAAGGTCAGCACCGTCTTCCAGTTGGTGGGACACGGCTGTCCCTCCAGTTCAGACACCATCCACTTGCCGATGATCTTCTCTGACAGGTCGGGGATCGGCGTCACGAAGTCGTTGATGGTATAATAGATTGGAGCAATCATCTCGCCCTTGGCTGCGCGGTTGAGCACTGCCTCCACAGCCTTGAGGACCATCGTCTCCGTGTCCTGTCCCATGATGCCCTTGAAGTAACTGTTGGCCACAATCATCTCGTCGATGAACGATTGGTAGACATCGAAGGAATAGACATTCTTATGTGTATCCTTGAGCAGGCCGAGCACGGCATCAGCCAGTTCGCCATTGAAGAAGACGAAGTCGTTGTAGCCATCCAATGCAGCCTTTACGTCGGCAGCCACCTTATCCTTAGTCGTGTAGCAGACGACGGTGCCCGGCTTCTTTGCCTTGAAAGCCTCTGCACGCTCCTTGCCTGGTCCGTTGCCGATGGCAAAGGCCGCCACGTTCTCGGCCGTCACCTTGTCGGCCAGAGCCTCGCCGGATGCCTTGCTGTCAGTACCGAAGAAGGGGCATGAAGCCAGCGGACTGTCGGCAGCTACGGCATTGTCGATGACGACCACGGGGATGCCTAACTTTTGGGCCAGCGCGGCCACCTCGGCATCGGCGGTCTCACCATTCTCACTCACACAGGGAGCGTAGACGATGCCCTTCAGCCCATTGCCTGCCTCGGCTGACAGCTTGCTGACGGCCTGACGCTGTTCGTCGAAGGCGAAGTCGCTGGTGGTGAAGTAGCAGAGGGCCTCCACGCCTTTGTCTGCACATTCCGTCTCAAACGTCGAGCGTATCTGCTGCCAGTATTCTACTGTTCCGTTCTTGGCGATGATGGCTATCTGCTTCTTTTGAGCAGGAACGGGATTGTCAGCTGTGTAGCCGGTACATGATGTGAACACGCTAACGCTGCAAACGAGGATGGCAGCGAGCATCCATTTAATCATTTTTTCCATAATCGTTTTTAATATAATTGGTAATTGGTTAAATAAAATCTGCATTTATCTTCCCTTTCCGTCACATTTCCATGAGCAGATAGTCGGTATATTCGTCGATGGGTTCCAGATACGGGATGTAGTAATAGATGAAACACGGTGACGGGCACGGTGCGACCCAAGACTTGTCTCTTTCAGGCTGAGTTTTTGAGATAGTCCCTGATGGGGCGTTACAGTTCCTTATTCATTACTCTGCCTTTTGTTTGCAAAGATAGTGATTTCTTTTGAAATCTCCAAATATTTAGCTGATTTTTTAAACACAGGGGGACTGGAACCTTGTGTTCTTGAGATATATGTACTTAATTGCTCTCATCCCACTACCTTCCAGTCATTAATCAATTTTGTCTCAGTCGAGAAGTTGACGCCTATCTTGAAGAGGCGGCGCGGGTCATTAGCGAAGGGCCGGGCATAGCCTTTATCCTCTATCTGCTGCAGGGCGGCTGCGGCGGTCTGGTTAATCTTGAGTTCGAGGACGTAAACATAGTCCGGGGTCTGCATCACCACGTCGACGCGGCCACGGGAGGTGCGGCGCATTCCCGACGTACCGTCGCCTACCCGTAGCCTTTCCACCTCCACATAGAAGCCCAATAGGCGGAAGAAGACATAGAGCGTGTTCTGGAAGTAGATCTCCAGATTGCCCATCACCTGATAGTCGCCCGTGGCAAAGAAGTCCTCCAAGCGCTGCATGAAGCCCTCGGCATCACCCCGCTCGATGTCTTTCACGAAGCGGGCGATTGAGTAGGATGTCTTGTCGGAATTATCAGGAGTATAGAATGGGAGCAGATATTTGATGAATCCCCGCTCCACTTCCTGATTGGGGAAGCCGAGTCTGTATTCATCGAAACGGCTGTCGTACTCCTTCAGCGTCAGGTAGCCGCTCTGATAGAGCAGCGGCAAGGGGTTTGTGTCCATGATGTCGATGCTGTTGAGCGTGTCGGTCGAGAGTTCCTCCGTCGTCATGGCATCGAGCGGATAGCCCGTCTTCTTCAACTGATAGACGAGGAAGGAGGGTGTGCCCGTCTCAAACCAGTAGTCATTGAAATGCTTGTTCTTCAGCGTATTCAAAAGACTGAACGGATTGTACATGCCGGGACTCTCCATACAGAAATGGTAGCCGTCGAAGTCGCGCTTCAGGCGGGCGTAGCACTCTTCCTGGGTCATACCGTTGGCATCGGCCAGCTCGCCAACGCCCTCGTCAAAGGTCATACGGAGTTCAGCCTCGGAGATGCCGCAGACTGTGCTGTATTGCGGAAGCATCGAGAGGTCTTCCAGATTGTTCAGGTCACTGAACACGCTCACCTTGCCAAACTTCGTCACGCCCGTCAGGAAGGCGAATCGGATATAGCGGTCGCTGGACTTCAGGGCACCATAGAAGGCTTTTAGGGTGCCGCGATACCCCTGTTGCAGTTCATCGTTGCCGATGGCCTGCAGCATGGGCTTGTCGTACTCATCCACGAGAATGACCACGCGAAGCCCGGTCTTCTCGAAGGCACGGCGAATTACTCCTTCAAAACGAGCCCCGAATGATTTCTCGAAGGGCTCATGTCCGTACAACTTCTCATTGGTCGCCAAGAACAGTTCGATTCTGTCTGACAATGCCTGTGGGGAGTCATATTTCTCGGTGTTCAGGTCGAGGTGCATGATGGGATAGGCCTGCCAGTCCCACTCCACGCCGTCGACATAGAGTCCGCGGAACAATTCCCGCTCGCCGGAGAAGAAGGCTTCCATCGTGCTAAGCAGCAGCGACTTGCCGAAACGGCGGGGACGTGACAGGAAGTAATACTTCCCCTCATCCACCATTTTCCACATCAGCGCCGTCTTGTCCACATACACATAGCCGTCGCGGCGTATCTCGCCGAAGTTCTGAATGCCAATAGGATACTTCATCATTATATAGTTCTTACGGCTGCAAAGATAATCATTTTTCCCGAATTACCATACAAAATGGAATAAAAAAGTGGCAATACGACTATATGGATCTGAAAGATATGCTGAAAGAATTTGCTCTATGGCTCACCAGAACCCTTCCGACAAAAATTACAAGACTACTAATTTTTGCCAGAAGACTACTATCGAAGAATCAGAGTCTGTATGTTATAGTATGAGCGACAGACACATGGGGAAAAATACCCCAAGTGCCTGTCGCTCATACTATAACCATCTGTGGCTTTGATACCGGAAAGCCAGTATCATTCGTGGACAAGGTTGAAAATATTCTGTATTCTGGTCACAGCGTAGTCGTACCAATAAGTATGCCCCTCTGCCTTCGGAGTGAGTTTTTTAAGGCACAGGGGGACAGAACCTTGTGTTCTTTATACGATGGTTCAACAATTACGAACATCGTGAACTCTACTACATTCAGACAGCGGAAGGCAAGCTTGATGGTCAAATCAACTTCGTAGCAATTATCTCACGCTTGACATGTCCATCTCTTCCACAAGCAATCGAAGAATTTGACCCTGCCCATGACCCTCGCGGTTACGGATAGGACCAATCATCGAATTGTTAGTTTTATATCATCTTATTTTTAGATTCATTTCATTACTTGCTCATCCCACCCATCGGCACATGAACTATTTTCATCCATGTCTTGGGCTTCTCCTTCCCATTAGAGCGTCTAGCCTCTTCTACGATTTCATTCAGTGTGGGTTTTGAATAGTCCCGTCCGTTCTTTGCCAGACTTTTCAGTCTGCGGTCTGGAACAGACGAATAAAAAGTCGCTTTCCTATTCATCGTTTTGGTGTTCTTTTTATTCTTCGTTTCTTCTGATTGCTCATTGATAATCGATTTCAGTCTTTTGAGTTCCTTTGCAGTTCCCTTGGTATGGTACAGTTGGTCTTTCATCGATGCTATGATGAACTTCTTCAATTTACCAGAATTAGAACCTATTTTAAGCTGCTTTGATGCCATTGAGATGATTGTTGTTATTATACGTTTTTTGAATGACTTCCTTCTGTTCATCAGACCTGCGAGTCGTGGGGCTCATGACCCTAGGGAGAAGAAGCGGGAGAAATGATAAATCTCCGTTCACCAGTCAGACAGACCATATTCATACTTCTCGTCCGATTTGGCCGCTTCGTATTTTTGCGCTCTTGCGGTTCGATTCATCATTTCCAGTGGGTCTTGCAGTCTGTCCAATTTCTTTTTGGCCTCATCGCTCATTGCGTATTTCTTCACCCGAGCAGGTTTTACCGTTCCGCTGAATTTTGTGACGATGCGAGGCTTTTCCACATAAACGCTTTTGACCCTCCCACCATTAATGACACGAACAGTTCCAGTGCTGCCCGCCTGCTCACCATTAGGGATGCGGATAGCCTTTGAGCTGCGACCGTAGAGCATGGCAAAGCCTTGAACTTTTCCTGTACCCTTCTTCTTTTTTTTCTGCTTCATATTCTTATATATTTGTTCCACAACCAAGGTTATTCATCTGTCCACCGGGCTTTTAGCAGGGCTTTAAAAATGGCCATCGATTTTGTGTACACAGGGGGTCTGGAACGATGTGTACTTTAATCGTCTCCAGCCATTCTAAACTCAAGTTCGTAGTTCTTAACAAAGTCACGTTCCTCGTCAGTCAAACCATAAAGGGGACAAATATAATCGTCTATCCTGTCAATAATTGACTTTGACTTCACTATTTTATATTCCTTAAATTGGGAAACGTTATAGCGTGACTCTCCACTTGACTGACGTACATTAGCCTTGGCTTCAACGTCCATTTGGTATTCCTTATAAAGAGATGAGAGGTAGCTAATATTTTCGTCTGTCAATTCAGGTATCGTAAACGAAAGTAATTCTTCACTCTTCCAATCCAAATTGTTCGAGATTATTTGGTAGTACCAGAAGGATAAGTTACTGCTAAGTATACATCCTATTGCGTCAGAAAGTTTCTTGTCGAACAAGATAGCTTTCTCTTTAGTTGAGCCTGTACTGTAATTTGTTACAATCTTAAAATACCTGCCGCCAGTAGTGCGATAATAGATAGGATTACCATCTTCACAGACCATTGAAGACAATGGACTTAATGCCCATATCTTATCAAGTATGTCCTTCTCTATATTCAAGCCAATCTTTGGTATTCTACCTATCATCTTCAAATGTTTCAAAACATCTGTAAATTGGAGACTGTCTATCAGTTGTTGCAAATCAAAATCATGTCCTTTACGATGCATCTTTGTTGCCAGCAGCTGCTGGCAAGGGGTCAATGTCTTTTGGAACATCAAGATAGAAGTGTTAACGACAGCATTCTTGAATACTGGTTGAGGACGTACAGAATAAGAAGAAATCTTAATCCCACGACATTTTTCCAACAACAGTTTATGTACGCCAGAGAGAGAGTCGCTTGAAGTCAGTGATATAGGAACGATATAAGCCATAAAAGCATCCTTGCGGAGAAGCCAGTATGCGAGTTCTATAAAAAGAGTATAAGTATCAGTTGAGCCCTTTATCTTTGGACATGGAACTTCATTCTCTCTGCCCAAGAAACGGAGATAGACGGCATCTTGTTTTCGGTCCATCTGTCTCGATTCTGTAGTCTTATAGAACTTTTTAACTACCTTCTTATCGTCATCGCTCAATTTGGCACCATAAGGAGGGTTGCCAATGACAATATCAAAGCCTCCCTGTTCAAAGACATCAGAATACATTACCTTCCAGTCAAAGAAGCGCAAGTCGGTTTTTGCACGTTCCTCCAAAGAAAGGGATTCGTCGGTAAGTGTTCTTCGCAATTCTTCTCCTAACTGGATGATGGCTTTCTTCTCACCTGTAATAGCGCTCTTGATTTGCTGCATAGAAATAACTTCATTCTGCATTTCTGCGAAGACAGCCCCTTGTGTTGCTGATGCTTGAGCCCAAGCTTCAAGTTCATGTCCTAATTGGAGAGAGATGATGTCAAGAATAGTTTCCTTAATAATAATTCCCGTACGGAGTTTTTCTTCACCTGTTTGCTCAAAAAATGACTTCTGAAGGGTACTAAGCTCTGCTTTTTTCTGGCGAATCCGAAGAATGTTCCTATGCTGCTGTCTATCGCTGATATTAAGATATTTGCCATTGAACGTCGTAAATAGCGAGTTGCCCTGCATAATCTTATAGTCGAGATTAGGCAACACCTCTGGCGAGGCTTCATCGACAACCAAGGTCAACCAGAAACGAAGTCGGGCAATATCAACAGCACCCTTTTCCAAATCCACGCCATAGATGTTTTCCTGAATGATATGACGCTTAATTTCAACTGAATTGTCAAAGTTCTCTATTGCGCCACGACAGAAGAACAGTTCTTTGAGCAAGCCCATTGGGAAGGCACCCGAACCGATGGCAGGGTCGCAAATCTTGATGTTAATCAGACGACGGTCAATCTCTTCCACAATTTCAACAGGAAGAGCGGACATATCATATGTCGTAACAAATTGCCTTATGGCTTCACGATGCTGGCGAGGGAAATCGTTTTGCAGATAAGAAATCAAAGACTCTTTACACATATAACGTACAATCTCCTTTGGAGTATAGTATGCACCCTTGTCTTTGTTGTCCTCAAGCAGATTCTCAAAAATCTGCCCAAGCATTTCCGGATCAATACCAACCTCGGCATCATTTGGGTCGTTCTCATCTATTGTGAAGTTGTATTGATGGAACAAGGTGAAGAGCGAACTGAAATATTCCGCAGGGAATACCGTAGTAATCTCGTCATCCTCGTCTCTGCCGAACAGACCGCCATTGAGGTAAGGGAATCGAAGTACGCCATTGTTTGGCAGGCCAACGACTTTTGTGTCATATAAATCACCATTGCCACTTCTATCCGTGTCTAAAGCATCATTGAAGAGAGGTTCGAGAACTTCATCAAGGAAATTGGCCTGTTGTTCCTCTGACGACTTAGCGAACAAGTCATACATAAAATCCTTGTTGCCGCTATTCCATTCATTGCCCGGTTCTACGCCAAGCCAACCCTTTTTCTGGAGATAGTGCAGGAACACTATGCGACCAAGCATCTTCTTGACATAATCACGAACACGCTTGTCATCACGGCCGAAATCTGCATATATCTGTGGATGTGGTTCATGGAATACCTTTTCTTTCCAGCCGCCATCTTTCTTGACAAACTTCTTACCCGTGATGAACATCACAAACTTCTCGTATTGCTCTTTGTACTTATCAAAGAACTCATCTGATAGGGCTTCCACATCAAAGGCTTTGATAATATCGATTAACTCAATATTACCACACTTTGATGCTAATTTCTTAAAGTTATCAGCTGCAGTACGGCAAGCTTGGTTAGGACCAAGAAGGAAAGTGTATCGCTTGGAATCTGTGGATTCGCGATTATTTCCCTGCTTGCTGCAGAATGTAAAACGCCAATCCCACTTATCGTCATCACTATAGTGGAAAACCATGAATGCACTACTGTAGGTGGACATGATACGCCGAATCAGTTGCTGAACGGCAACTCGATTTCGTTTCATCTGTACGTGGTCATTTACGGTAATATCAAATATGTCGGTAGGATTCATCGGTATATCAATGGTACCCAGACGTATGATTTGGGCCACACCGGTATTTTGAGCCATGGTGATCAACTCTGGATTATTCTCCAACACATCCTCCTCGAAGGCGTCATCATACTTATCTTCGCCAAAGATGGGCAGGATGACGTTCTCGATGAAGCTTTCGCCACCCTGATATTTATCGTGGAAATATGATTTGAGGTCTATCATAACACTGAATCGTTATTTTGAAAGTCCAATGAATACTTCTGCCTTGCCATAACGCTGCTGAAGGTTGGCAACGACATTGCGAATCTCGCGCTCAATCATGCTGTCGAAATCCTGCTGAGTCAGGCCACCGAAGAGGTCTCCCCGCGAACGGCTAAGCGCATCCTCGAAGGCAAGAACCTTCTTGATGATGTCGGAGTTTCCCTTGTTCACTAGCGTGAAGGCATCTGCCAAGAGAGACTTGGATTCCTTCGACATAGTAATGTCTTGCTGCATACGTCGCAGTATCTCCTTTGCCTTGGTGGCCTTGGTACTGCTGCCCATGCGCACATTCATCTTGTGCAGATGCTGGTTGACTGCCTTCTCTGCTTTCTTCTTGTATTCCTCCCAATGTTCAGGAAGTTCAGCAAGAGGTGCGTCCTGTGGTACAGAGAAACTCTCATACATCTCGCTGGCAGAGATGATACGTCCCTTAGAATCGACAGGACTCACCTTAACAAAGAGTCCTGACATGCGAGGTGTGCGGACAAGGAAGTAGCAGTTGCCGTCAACAGTTCGAGTGGCACATTCCAAGTTTTCATTGCGATGAAGAATGTAGTCATAACGCTCAGGGTGCGCCTCCTTGTATTGTTTTAGCTCATAGATATACTTTTCAAGTGGTGACTCTTCGCCATTGACAACAGTATTGAGGTCGTAGTGGCTTACCTCCTCGTCGATGGTATAGACCTTGCTGTCCTCACCAAAGAGGGTATGGAATGACTGAAGCTTGGTGTATGCCTTCTCTACCAGCTTGATTTCGGCATCGCCTTCGGCACTTGGCTTAAAGTTATAGACATAGACCTTGTCCTGAGTAGAACCGATGCGGTTGACACGTCCTATACGTTGCATCAGACGGGTTGAATTCCAGGGCGTATCGTAGTTGAGAATGACATTCGCACGATGCAGATTGATACCCTCGGCAAGCACCTCCGTGGTAACGATGATGTCGAAATCGTTCTTCTGCTCCTCACCAGGTTTCTTCCCATAGTTGGCATCGAAGTTCTCGCGGATGGTTTGTTCCTGTTCGTCGCGGTTGCCTGCTGTAATCTTCAATACACGATAGCCCTTGGCTTCTGCCACACGCTTGATGGTGTCAACTGTATCGATAGCCTCAGAGAATACGACCAACTTCTGTGGTATGTTCTTGTCTTTGTCAAAGAGTACATGCTTCAGATTGTCCTTGAATACATCGAGCTTAGGATCCTCGGTGTTCTTTGCCCAACGGTCGCAAAGTTCAGAGATCAGCTCGTAGTCGGCACGGAGCAGGTCGATGTATTCGGGCCTCATGTCACTGGTGGTGTACTCCATGTTGCGCTCGTTGTCGTTGCGACCGGCTTCGTTGAGTTTGGTAATCTTGGCGCGAATATCGTCAAGACACTCCTTATAGCTGACAGGACGCTTGCGCTTCTGTTCCTTTGCCTTGCGGTCGAGTTCTGCATTGACGTTGATTTGTGGACAGATGAAGATGTTGCCAGATTCCCACATGTCAATCATATTACGGGTGTACTGACGCAAGTTAAGCAGAGACTGGTAGAAAGCTGAAAAACTACTCTCTAAGCGCTTCACGAGATTGATTTGCATGATGTTGGCGAGCTGGTCAGCCAGTTTGTCGGCATCGCGCGAACCGCGTGCATCATACTTCCTCTTGTTCGCCTCGTCAGCAAGGAACTGGATGGCACGATAGCGATAGTAACTGAGGTAACGGTTACTCTGCTGTTTGTATTCCTCAGAAGGAGCAATGATGTCCATCGTATCGGCAAAGAGGTGCGAGAGTTGGAAGTCCATCTGGTACTCCAGTTCATTAGGTCCTTCAATCTTTGGGAACTTAAGGTGCTGGCGCTCCATGTCATCAGCATAATACATCTGAACGTCAGTACGGGTGCGACGAACCATAACATCTGTCAGCACACAATCGCGGATGCGACGAGAGAGCTGCTTTAGGCGTTCCCTGCGTTCCTCTGGTGTTGAGGGATCGTCAATATCTGGATGGATGATTCTTGAATATTCCGCATTGATTTCTGAGAAGAAGTTTTCCAGATTACCGCTGTTGGCTTTGGTCAGCGTGGTGTCGGCATGATTGCGCTCGAAGAGATAAATCTGATTCTTCAAGTCATCAGGGCGATTGTTTTGAGGAGTTGCGCTAAGCAGACCAATGTAAGGGTAAGCCCCTGTATCGGCACCAATCTGGCTGATGAGATTATCAAGAGCCTCGTACATGTTCGTACCACTATTACGGAACTTATGACTCTCGTCAATGATGATAAGCCCATAGTTCTCATGCAGGAGTTCACCATCAAAGTCGCCGGAATCACTGTTGTCATCAGCTCCGTCACTATTACCCTCAACATCATCAACGAGTTTTCCAATACTTCCTGTAGTGATATAGTCAATGTAATCCTCCATTTTGTCTGTTGCATCCTTATCGAACAACTTGATGGTGTCAACCCATGCAGATTTTATGGCAGGAGGTGTGATGATAAGCACCTTACGCTCACGTCCGTCATCATCAGGGAACTGGAGGAAGTGCTTGATGACAAGTGAACCGACAACAGTCTTGCCAAGACCTACCACATCAGCAAGCAGGAAACCGCCATGCTCCTTCATCGTAGAAAAGCATTGCTTAACGGCATCTATCTGGTAGCTGTATTTATCGAAACCGTCAGGCAGATAACTCTCGATGACTTCATCAAGGTTCTTATCTACAAGGTCGCCAAACTTCGTCTGAAGCAGTTTGATGTAAAGCTCGTATGGGGTGAGTTCATCACTTTGCGGCTCTGGCTCTGGCTCTGGCTTGGGTTTAGGTTGCCCTACAGGTGCGGCCGAGAGAATATGAAGGAACTTGCCATTCCAAGGCACACTCTGCATCCACTTTTCTTCGAACCATACCTTGTGGCTCTTAGAATTGCTGTATTCTGTGAGTGGAGCCGTCACGATGCTGTTTTGCGTTTCAAGATAGTTCAGCTCCGCATTATCTTCGAGTCCTTTTTCTGTAAAATTACTACTGCCTATGATGCCGTCAGCCTCGCCAGGACCGAGAAAGATATAGCACTTGGCATGGAGGAACTGCTTGTGCAAGGAGTCCTTTTGACCAAAGACGCGTATCTGTATCTGTGAATCATCCTGTTCCATCATGGAGCCTGTTTCCTCTGACTGCTTGCTGCGTCCCACAAGACGATCATACTTACGAACATTACAGAAGGTTTGGATAAGTTCTGCGGTTGGGCGATATTCATCGCTCAGCAGATTGATGTCACGCTGAAGGTAGAAGTCGGGGAAACGTTGCTCGTCATCTTCAGAAATGTGCGTCTGGTACGAACGAAGTTGAGGTTCCTGGCCTATGAGGATGTCCAAGCGTCCTCCACCTTCAAGAAAAGCCTTCAGCTGGTCATAGACAAGAGCTGTTCCAGGAAGATCCCAGTAGCCCGTAGCTATACAAATATGGTTGTATTTGCCGCTTCCGATGAATTGCTGCAAGATATCCTTCATCAGGAATTTCTCGCTATTGTCAAGGAGAGTATTATTCATTGTTTGGCATCGGTCAGTATCAACAGTTCTGACTGATACCCAAGAGTCAGAGGGGGTTCTGTAGTTTCAAGTTCCGCTACACGACAAAAAAGAACGAGGGTATCTCCTGCTGCCCGTTCCACTACTTAGGCTGTCGGATGCCCTCTCAAAAAGAACGAACAGATTCGATACCCTCAGATGGTATATATACAATGCACCCAAAAGTGTGCGTAAGGGCAGAGTAAGCCCTCGGCACACTCCGGCTGCGCATAGTTATACACATCCGTAGGCGTCACCTCTGCGTTTGTCTTTGATTGAGAACTTGAGTTTCCGACATTCAAGTAGTCAAAAACAAAGCGTACAGTGTCGCTTTTCCACCATGTAGTGCACCACCCATCGGCTCTGTCATCCTCAGATGACATCATAGCCGCAACAGGCAGATGCAGGTGCAAAAGTATAAAAAATAAATGAAACAAAGTGCTCTTTGAGCAAAAAACTGCAAAAAGAGCACAAAAATTAAATAATTGAGGAGCCGGAGATCGGATTATTTGTAGTATCCGATGCGGACATAGTGGCGGGGCTTGGCGAATGGGTTCCAGGAAATGTGGAGCCAGCCACGGCCTGTGAGCAGCTGATCAGTGTAGGGATAAGACTTGAGGAAATTCACCAGGTTCTGGAATTTCGCCGGGTCTACAGGACGGATGTCGGCAGTCTGTCCAAGGAGGTGCTGCGACCTGGCGACACCGCCCACTAAGCGGTTCACCCTCTCACACCGGAAGCCCGAGTTGATGATGATCGGCCCTGCAATCGCCCGGGCAGGTTCCAGCAGGAAGTGACAGCCGTAAGCCATGTTCACCACGTACTGTAGCGCAGGCTTGTTGTCTGGGTACTTGCCGGTGTTCAGAAATTCATCGAGTTTAAAGTGCTCTGAGAGTTTGATGTCATTGACTGTTGTTTCCATGGTAATGCTTTTTAATGATTCTGATATACTGGTCGAGTCCGAAGATAGATCCTGCCAGCAGGAACGACTGGGCCACATAGTATAGCAACCCGCCTGCGACATCGTCTATCTGGATCACTTGATAGCCCACAAGGGCGATGCTGCTCACGATGAGCAGCACCGCACAGGCGTACTGAGAGATTTTGAAGCCTTTTCCGTTTTCCATGGTTTTCGTAAGATTTTTACATCATCGTTGCTCCGCCAGCTGCACCGAGGAGCAGGCTGACACCCTTCTTCTCCTGTATTGTATGGTGGGTCAATATAAATGCAATCCACTCTTCCCTCGTATTCGGGGAAGAGGGCTTTCAGAGCTTCGAGATTATCGCCGTGAATAATCTTGTTGCCGCTGTCAGTCATAGATGTGTCGGTCTCATCATCCGCACGGAAACCATACTTATGTTCCAGTACACGGAAGGGAACTTCCTGATGGTGGTTTACGACCTTGTCTTTTCCTATCCAGTCGAGTGTAGGCATAACAGTTCTTGTACGTTATGCGCTCTGAATCTGTGCGTTCATAGCAACAAGGCATCGCATTAAGCACCTCAAGTATTAGGAAAAGAAAACGCAGAACGCGGACGCTTACGGCTTCTATCTCCCATCCTTAGGTGCTTGGCGAGACCTTGTAAAGTGGAGATACTGCCAAACGCCCGCGCCTATTGCGCAGACGTTCGCGTATCTATCTTTCACTTTACATTCTTTCAACCGCCAAGCTTCAAGGATGCTTATGAATAAACAGCAGAACGCTTGTTATTATTACCAACTAAAGTCGCACCGCCACCCTGCACTCAGGGGAGTCGGCCTCTGTAGGCCTGCGCCGTCTACGGCACTCTCGGCGATACTTGCCTGCAAAAGTACAAAAAAGATATGTAATTCGTCACCTAATTATAAAAAAATGAGGAAAAATGCAGGATAAACGGCCAAGAGGCTTGGAAACTGAGGATTTTTGTGTAATTTTGCGGGCATGAAACAGACATTACCCGAACTCATCAAAGAGAATAGAGAACTGCGCCAGATTCTACTGGCACAAGAAGGTGGAATCATGAAATATTGGGCAAAGCATCCGGATGCCAACGGTACAGCCGCACTGTTCGCTGACTATCAGAACCATTGCGTGGATATGTTTTTCGAGAAGAACAAATGGGACATGCGAAAAGTATGGTCGGGCGATGAAATGAGGCGTGCGGCACTTGGCGACATGGAGCACCTGTGGAGAGAGGAGCGCTATCAGAGGGTGTTGATGTCTCAACTGTCAGGGATTGAGCAAGAGACAGCTGAGATGGTGGAACAGTTCATGGAACTATATCTGGATTATGCCTATAAGCAAAACCGGTTTCGCATCTATCCAAACGGTATGAGCGACACAGACATATACAGAGAAGTCATAGGAACGTATAGTACAACAGGCCTGGCTTACCAATGCTTGCAACTCATCCTTAGGGAACACCATGCCACAGGCGAGTTGGAGAAATCAGAGAATGACTTATGGACGGAGTTCCAGATTCGCCAGTGGAGCGATCAGCTTACTCTTGCCCTGTTTGGACGCATGCGTCAGGCTGTTGCTGATATGCTCGTGGGAAAAACTGACGAACAATGTCGCCAGATGGCCATAGACACCATGGAGCGGCTGAGGGGCTTTTCGCAGATGATATATACGGACGAAGTGGTCCGACATTTTCGCGAAAGGAACTATATCGCAGAAGCAGAGCAACGCGAGCGCGACGGCGAATGGTTGCGTGATGTCGCTAAGCGGGTGGTATTCGAGGAATATTCAAAACATGTAAAGAAGCACTCTATGCGTTTCTATTTCGCTGATTTCGTCAACATTCTGAAAGACATCGGACGCATTTGGGCGGCCCAATTAAAGGTTCGTGGCATTGATATGCACGAACTGGAGAAAGGAGTATGCTGCATTCTCAATCCAGCAGACAATCCTCATTACTATGTAGATAAATACTATACCGACGACTTGCCTGGCGGTTATTGTATCTCCAGGGTTGAACAGGAAGAATCTGTGGAGCCGTGCGACGAGGATGAATGCAATGAAGAGGTGGAAGACATCTCCAATGACAGCGGCGAGGATGCTAATAATCAAGACTGGAATCTTTTTAAGGATTGGATTCTCAAAGACAAAGTTATTGAAGCCATCAAGGCTATTCCTGTGGAAAATGTTATCGGTGACGTCAAGAGACATTTTGTTATTCACAAGGTTCTCTTGGAAATTGGCTGGTTGCGACATTCGCAGAGCACTCGCTATGTTGGCCTGATGAAATACTGGAAAGTGGTAAATTTCAAGGCCAAGAGTTTTCAAGATGACGACCTTAAGCTATTCAAAAAGATACCGACTGCTGAATGGGGCAGTCAACTGACACCAGGAAGCGACTTGGGCGAGAACTATCGCAAGTTTGCAGAGACGGTACGCAACACCTTTACAAGAATCATTGATGGAAAACTCGATGACATCAGAGACTTTTATGTGCCGGGTAAGATAAAGTATAATCAAGTGGTAGCAGATAACAGTTAGGTCTGTTTGCGACCTCCCACATTTCTTATCCTACATCTCCTACATCTTTTCGTTGACTTTTCCTGCTTATTCCCACATCTCCTACATTATTGAAATTTAGGCAGTTAACTTGTGTCTTGAATCTTTTGTAGTTCCAAAACAAGTGACTAACTTCGCAGCGGATTTCCATCGGGAAGTTCGCTGCTTCTTCATTATTATAATGGACAGCGCGAGATAACTTGGCACAGTACTCCCCGACTACGGCATGATTAACCAAATCGCCCACTCACCCTAAGTGACCGTAGCGTGCAAGAGAGCGGGACACTAATACTCAATAACGTCATGTTAGAAGGTATTGAAAAACCCGAGACGCAGGCAGAGAGTCTGCAGAACGTTCAGCCACAGACGGCTGGACAAGTGAACAACCAAGGCCAAGAGACGGTGCATAGCATCGTGGGAGAGGCTGTCAGTCAACCTACTGCCGAGGAGCAGGAGAAGATGCAACTGCGACTGATTCTTAAGCAGACGCGCATCCGTAGTGACACGGAGGTGCCCGAGGAGAAGTACACGCTGTCGGTCACTGACACGGATGGCAACGAGACACCGTTCTTCGTGCGTGGCGACATCCACGCTGTCAAGGCGAAAGCCAAGGCGGGCAAGACCACGGCACTGAAGGTGATGCTGGCGGCACTGCTGAAGGGCGAACAGTTTCTGCTGAAATCGCTCGTCGAAGATGCACGCATCGTCTATTTCGACACCGAGCAGAGCCGTGCTGACACGAAGCGCATCCTCAGTGATGTGGCAAAGATGACCGGACTCGGTTCTGATGTCATCGACAGCCGCGTGTCGCTGTACTCACTGCGCTGCATCGACCAGGAACAGCTGCTGCCCCTGCTCCGCCAGGCCATCGAGGACAACAAGCCCGACGTGGTGTTCATCGACGGCATCGTGGAGTTCGTGGCAAGCTTCAACGACGAGGTGGAGTCGAAGACGCTGATTAAGAACCTGTTGCCTCTGGCTCAGGACAACGACTGCGCCATCGTCTGCGTGCTGCACACCAACAAGTCGGACGACGACCACAACATGCGCGGCCACCTGGGGTCGTTCCTCACACAGAAGGCTGCCACGGTGCTGGAGTGTAAGAAGGAGAAGGGCAGCAGCGTCATCACCGTCTCGTGTTCGGAGGCTCGTCACAAAGAGCCGGCTGAGTGGAGCATCATGTTCGGTCCCGACGACACAATAGTCTCTGCCGACGAGAAGCGTCTGCAAATAAGAAAAGAGCAGGAGGCTGAGAAGAAGCAGAAACAGGCTGCCGCCAAGGAGGCCAAGAAGGAGCGCGAACTTCAGGAACACCTGAGCACAGTGCTTCCCTTCATCAACAGCACCGGTGGCAGCATCAACCGCAATGAACTGATAGCTCTTGTGGAGTCGCAGACTAATCAGCACCGTACCACCGTCAGCCGTCACATCACGGCTCTCGTCGAAGCTGGAAAGCTGGTTGAGAACGGTGACAAGGTTATCTCTGTTGCAGCAGTGCAAACCACCTAAAAACTCTCTATGTGCATGTGCGATTGTGCATCCTTATATCTATGATAAAGGATGCACGAGCGCACAGCAGATAACACACCAAAATGTTTCACCCAATCAATTGCATAACATCATGAACAAAGAATATCGCTATCAGTTAGAGTCCAAGCGACTCACGGGTCATCAGCCCCGCAAGCTCACCTGTCCGCAGTGCGGCAAAAGGAAGTGTTTCGTTCGCTACGTGGACACAAACAACGGCTTCCGCTACATTGCCGACACAGTGGGAAAATGTGACCACCAGCACTCCTGCGGCTATCACTACAAGCCGTCGGAGTATTACCGCGACAACCCGTGGGACGATGGGGCACGCAAGCGTCTCGCTTGCGGTCAGCCGCAGGTGGGACACCTGCGTACCTCTGTGCCGCCCCTGCCGCCCTTCCAGCCGCTGCCGAGGGAGTATGTGGCGCGCAGCCTGTCGCCCCGCAGCGTCTTCTGGCAGTGGTTCGCTACCGTCGTAGCCCAGCGGCTTGGTCTCTCCGAGGAACTGCTCTCGAAGGTGTTCCACGACTATTGCATCGGAGCTACGCGCCGCGGCAATGTCATCTTCTGGCAGATAGACCATCAGGGGCAGGTGCATGGTGGCCACATCATGCAATACCGCTCGGACGGCCATCGCGACGGGTTCCAGGGCTGGACGCACGTGCCGCTGATACGTGCCGGACTGCTGCCTCCCGACTGGATGCTCCACCAGTGTCTCTTCGGACAACACCTGCTGCCGCGCCGCCCCGATGCCCACGTCTGCCTCGTAGAGAGCGAGAAGACGGCGGTGATCATGGCGGCCTATAAGCCTGAGCTATTGTGGCTCGCCACGGCAGGCAGCGGTGGCTTGTCGCCGGAGCGGGTGGCGTGCCTGCAGGGCCGTCGGGTCACCGTGTTTCCCGACAGCGGCTGCTACGACAAGTGGAGCAAACAGATGTTGCTCACCAAGGGCATCGACTACAATGTGTCGAAGCACTTAGAGGCATTCCCGCCCAACACCGACCTCTGCGACCTTCTCCTTCTTGTCTCCTAACGCTGATTTTTCCGCCACTGAACTCCAGAACTTTCTGCTCCGAAGTCGAAATATTTTTCCTCTTCGGAGCAGAAATATTTCCTCCGAAGTCGGGAAAAAAGGGTTGTCGGGCGTACACACGGGGTCTGGAACGTGTAATACATTTCAGCCAGCAGGGCGAACCGTTGGTTTGTACCGAGAACGACTTCCAGACGGCCATCACCATCGCATCGTGTCTGATTAACCACACTGTCTATGTCTACAAACGACTGCTTCCGCACACCGAGACACCTCTCAGCGCATCAGGAAAACCCATGGCTCAACAGGAAGTCGCATTCCTGAACGCCCTGCCACAGGAGTTCACAAGGAAAGACTTCCTACTGGCAGCTCGTCAGCTACAGATGTCTGAGCGTACAGCAGAACGCTATGTCGGTGCTTTCATCACAGACTACAATGTCGTTATCCGCGTCAGTACCGGGCATTATCGCAAACGTTGACCATCATCAATGCAACATCTGGATGTTATGGATGAGCCGTAATGCCGTGCCCGACGAGCCGTAATCTCGTTGAGGACGAGCCGTAATCTCGTTGAGGACGAGCCGTAATGTCGTAGGGCACGAGCCGTAATGCCGTCGGGGAAGGAGGAATGTAACAAAAAGAACCGTCGTCTGTTTGCATTGTCTGAACTGTGTGCCACGCAATCCCCTGACTCTATACCCCACAGCGATAATCATCTCCAGAGAATAGAAAACCACGTTGTAATTCTTGCCGTCAGCAGCAGTAGTCAAATACTCTTTGACAACTGATTTTTGGCTTAACTCCCTCTCTTTCAGAATGTTAATAATGTGATAGCTAATTGTTTGCTTCGAGGTGGCAAAAAGTACTTCTTGACTATATTTTCTGCAGTAGCATACGAATAGATTATTAGCTGTAAAACTATTGAGGGCAAAGATACGAAAACTTTTGGAAACAGCCATGTCAAAAAAGGAAAATCTGCAAATACTCGGAAAAAAATCCCTTCCACATTCCACAAAAAACCGCCCCAAATAATTTAACACTTCTTAGCAAAAATAATCCCCGAAACATTTGGTAGTATCGGATATTTTTAGTACCTTTGTAACCAAGAAAGGCAGGAAAGTCCTGACCTGGATAAAGTCTCACTTAATAATCTTATACCATGAGCAAGATTCTTTACGAAGTGTACAAGAATGACATCAAGGACTCGGAGTCTGCGATGTACGGGAAGTGGTACGCCCGACTGAAAAGTATCGAAACCCTGAGCCTCACCCGACTCGCCAAGCACATCGCAGAGCACGGATCGGTGTTCACCGAGGACGTGGTGGAGGGAGTGCTCAAGAAGTTCAAGACCTGCCTCATCGAGATGCTGCTCGACTCGAAGAAGGTGAAGATTGCCGGACTTGGCACCTTCTACCTCACCGCCGAGTGCACCAAGGGCGGTGCCGACAAGGAGGAGGACTTCAACGTGAACCAGCACCTGACTGCCCTCCACATCCGCTTCCTGCCCGACCAGGCTGCCGAGGACAACATCTCCAGCCGCGAGTTCATCAAGAAGGCCGAGTTCGTCAATGTCAAGGCTCTCCTCTCTAACGGCAGCTCCGAGGAGGATGGCACCGGCACCCAGCAGGGCTCAGGCACTCAGGGTTCTGGCTCCGGCACTCAGGGTTCTGGCTCCGGCACCCAGCAGGGCGGCTCTCAGCAAGGCTCCGGCAGCAGCAACCCTGACCCAGAAGACGGCGATGGCAACTGAGCCGCCGGGCTCCCCGAAAATGGATTATCCCCTGAAGGTGTCTGCCTTCGGGGGATCTTCTTTTGAGGGAGAGGATTTCTCCTTCCTCCTTACTCCTTACTCCTTCCTCGAAAAATCCTTCCTCCTTCCTCGAAAAATCCTTCCTCCTTACTCGAAAAATCCCTCCTGCGCTGGACAACAAAAAAGGGCCCACATAAGTGAGCCCCTGCTAATTCTTTTATCAAAAAAAAAACTTGAAACGTGCGCATCATCACGATGGGCAAACTTAAAATGGAAAATGCTTTCTGTGCATCATCACGATGGACATTAATAGTACAACTATAACTTACATTTCTACAAAGAAAATGTATAACTAAAACTAAAAAATCCTATTACTTAAATAAGTTTATCTCAGATTCACTCTGATTGGGTGCAAAGATACAAAATAAACTTTAAGCTACAAGGATTTTTGGGAAAAAATTATCATTTTGAGTGATTTTTTTCTGTAATGTCGTGCAAAATGTGTAATTTTGCCGCCGTAAAACAGAATCATTATGGACCAGAACAAGATAAACGAGACACTACGCAACAACGTAGCCATACTCTCAAAGCATACCGACGACGAGCTGAGGATGATGCCCACAGCCACACAGACACAACTGCCGTCGGTGGAAGACGTGAAACACATCGTGAGCCTCATCAAGAGCATCGTGTTCAGCGACTACTTCCACAAGCGACAGCCCGACGAGGAGCTAAGGGCATACCAGATAGGAGTGTCGATGGAAGAGCTCTACCGCCTGCTAAGACAGCAGATAGCCCGCGGACTGCAGTTCTGCGAGGAGTGTCAGGAGGGCGACGTGCTATGCAAGGGGGAGGAGATGGCTCTGCAGTTTATCGACTCGCTGCCCGAGATAAAGCGGCTGCTGTATACCGACATACAGGCGATGTTCGACAACGACCCCGCTGCACAGACCTACGGCGAGGTGATATTCTGCTACCCGGTGGTGAACACGATGACTCACTACCGCGTGGCCCACAAACTGCACGAGATGCAGGTGCCCGTGATACCGCGTATCATAACCGAACAGGCTCACTCCAAGACGGGCATCGACATCCACCCGGGAGCGCAGATAGGCGAGTACTTCTCCATCGATCACGGCACGGGAGTGGTGATAGGAGAGACGAGCATCATCGGCAACCATGTGACGCTCTATCAGGGCGTCACGCTCGGAGCGAAGAGCTTCAAGTACGACGAGCAGGGCAATATGCTCAACATTCCGCGACACCCGATAATAGAGGATAACGTGACGGTGTACTCCAATGCGTCAATTCTCGGACGAATAACCATCGGGCACGACTCGGTGATCGGGGGTAATATCTGGCTCACGCATAGTGTGCCGGCGTACTCGAGGATTCTGCAGTCGAAGGCGGTGGATGCGGGATTTCAGGATGGATTGGGGATTTGAGGTTTTTGTGGAAGGATTTTTTGTGGAATGTGGAAGGTGGAATGTGGAATGAGAAATGTTGGGAGGCGAGGAAGGAGGAAGGATTTTTCGAGGAAGGAGTAAGGAGGAAGGAGGAAGGAGAAATGTTCATTCCATTGAAAAAGAGATAAAGAAATAAGAGATAGAAGAAGAAACAAGAGATAGGAGAAGAAACAAGAGATAGGAGAAGAGACAAAGATAGAAGAAGAGACAAAGATAGAAGAAGAAATAAGAGATAGGAGAAGAGACAAAGATAGAAGAAGAAATAAGAGATATGAGAAGAAATATATTTGTAATTTTGGGGGTGGTTGCGACGATGATTATCGCTGCCGCAGGATGCAGACAGGATAATAAAAAACAGGGATTCTATGATAACTCGACGGCACAGAAAACAATAGCGGATAATGCAGCGGCGGATAACGCTATAGCGGATAATGCAGCAGCAGATAATGCAACAGCGGGTAATGCTGTGGCGGATAATGCTGTGGCGAATAATGAAGCGGCGGAGAGGGATGTGACGAGGGAGAAGAAGGGAATTGTATTGTATGAGATTCCTGCAAGGCTGAATGACAGGCCGGAACAGATAATCAGACGGAAAGGATATACCACATCGTATAATAGCATGACGAAGACTGCTAACTGGGTGGCGTGGCACCTTACGAAAAGCCATACCTACGGATCGGTACAACGAAGCAATATGGTGTTTACTGAGGATACTGACGTGAGGGCTCCAAGGGCTACCGACGCCGACTACTATAACTCCCGCTACGACCGAGGACACTTGTGCCCTGCCGGCGACTGCAAATGGGACGCACAGGCGATGCAGGAGTCGTTCCTCTTCACGAACATCTGTCCGCAGAACCACGGGTTGAACAAGTACGAATGGAACGACCTCGAGATTCTATGCCGCGACTGGGCAAGGGAATACGGGGCCATCGACATCGTGTGCGGACCGCTGTTTGATAGCTACAGCAAACAGAAAGGCGAACAAAGAGGCGGACAGAAGGCCGAACAAAGGAGCTATCAGAATGGCGAACAGAAGACCATCGGGCGCAACAGGGTGTGGGTGCCTGAGAGACTGTTCAAGGTGGTGCTCTGCCGTCAGGGCAGCCCCAAGGCCATCGGATTTATATATAATAATGTGGGAAAGAAACAGCCGATGCGCGAGGCAGTACACAGCGTAGACGAGATAGAGGCGCTGACGGGAATAGACTTCTTCCCTGCCCTCGACGACAGGACGGAGAACAGGATAGAAGCCAAGGCAAGTCTGGCGGACTGGTAGTTCAGGGAGTTCAGGGAGTTCAGGACATTACCTGCCATCCTTGCCTCTTCAGGGTTCTTGAGGATTCGGTGTTGACAGACATATGTCTTGAACTCCCTGAACTCCTTGTCTCCTTGTCTCCTTATCTCCTCATACATGCGAAACTTGTATTCTTAAGATATTCCTCGGCAAACTTTCCTCTCAGCACGCACTTACCGTCGTCGAGCACCACTACCGGCACTCCCTCGGCATCGGTGCCGTCAGCCCCGCGAGTGCGAGCCCAGTAGCCGTTGGCGTAAGGACCCCAGTTGAAGTAGGTGTTGGTAAGGTCAAACTCGTAAATGCGGTCTGCCCAGTCGTACATCACGCCGCTGAAGCGAGAGCGTGAGATCTTATAGTCGTAGTAGTCGATGCGCACTGGAGCCCAGCCTGAGGCATCGTACTCGATATAGATGTTGCCATTACGCACCTCCCAGCGGAAAGTGCTGTAGGCAGCGTCGCGCCTGCTGTAGCGATTGTAGTCCACCTCCTCGCCATATCCCCAGACAGCCCTGCCGTTGGAGTAGCCCTCGGCATCGAAGTGCCATACCGTCATATACTGACCGTCAGAGAAGGCCTCGCCCCAGCGGTTGGTGACATAAGCGCCCAGATAGCCCTCCCAGTCGCCTGTGGTCAGGTAGTCGGCGATGATCTCATCCTCGGTGTTGCAACTGGTCAATGTGGTCATCGACATCATTGACATCATCATCACGAGTGCATAGGTAAATATCTTCTTCATAATCGTAACGTTTTAAAATAATTGTTTTGACGGTGCAAAGATATGCATATTATCCTGCCCGTGCAAGCGGATACCCCTATTTAGGCATAGGAAAAACCCTAATCCTGCTGTTTCTTGCCAAACTCCGGGTCAATCTTCAGGAACCACGTTACGATATACGTCAGCGAGCATGTCGCAATGACGATGAGGAAGAATGCGGGATAGCCCACCGACTCCTGCAGGGCTCCTGCGAAGAGTCCCGGAATCATCATCGACAGGGCCATGAAGGCAGTACACAGAGCGTAGTGGGCCGTCTTGTGCTCTCCCTGACTATAATATATAAGGTATAGCATATAGGCAGAGAATCCGAATCCGTAGCCGAACTGCTCGATGAAGACGCAGGCATTGACGATGACAAGGCTCTGAGGCATGGCGTACGACAGGTAGACATACACGAGGTCGGGCAGCGTGATGGCCATCACCATCGGCCACAGCCAGCGCTTCAGTCCGTCGCGACTGGCCACGATGCCTCCCAGTATGCCGCCAAGGGTGAGTCCGATTACTCCCACCGTGCCCTGCACCAGTCCGTACTCGGCAGGCGAGAGTCCCAGTCCACCGTTGTGGCGGGTGTCGATGAGGAACAGTGCGCTGACCTTTGCCAGCAGTCCCTCCGGCATGCGGTAGAAGAGCATGAAGCAGATGCCAGCCCACACCTGAGGCTTCTGTACGAAGGTCTTCAGCGTCATCCAGAACTCCTGCAGTATCTGCTGGCTGCTCATCCTCTCGATGCCCCTGTCTTCAGAAGGCCGAGGCAGCACGTAGCTGTGGTACAGCCAGAAGGCGATGAAGAGGCCCGCCATGCCGTAGAACATCAGGCTCCATGAGAACTTGATGTTACGCGTGAGTACCTCGAGATTGCCGGCAAGCATCACCAGCAGCCCCTGCCCCACGATGGTGGCGATACGGTAGAACGTGCTGCGTATGCCCACGAAATATGCCTGCCGGTTCTGGTTGAGTCCGAGCATGTAGAATCCGTCGGCAGCGATGTCGTGGGTGGCACTCGAGAATGCCATCAGCCAGAAGAATGCCAGCGACCCCTGCAGCCAGTAGGGCCCGGGGATGGTGAACGCCACTCCCCCGAGGGCTGCTCCGATGAGCAGCTGCATCGTCACTATCCACCAGCGCTTGGTCTTGATGATATCGATGAAGGGACTCCACAGAGGCTTTATCACCCAGGGCAGATAGAGCCATGAGGTGTAGAGCGTGATGTCGGTGTTCGACAGTCCCAGACGTTTGTACATAATGAGCGAGATGGTCATCACCGCCACGTATGGCAGACCCTCTGCGAAATAAAGTGTGGGCACCCAGGCCCATGGATTTCTCTTATTCATATAAATGTTTGATTTCAGCATTACGGTAATAGAACAGCAGTATCTCATCGTAGGTCTTGCCCTGTTCGCCCATCACGGCAGCACCTATCTGGCACAGCCCCACTCCATGGCCCCAGCCCTTGCCTCGGAGGATGAAGCGCCCGTCGTGCCTCTCTACGTCGAAGGCAGAACTGAGCAGGTGGGTCTCGCTGAGGGCACGGCGTATCTCAAGCTCCTTGCCGATGGTGAAGGTCTTCTTGGTGCCTACGATCTTCAGCTTCCAGATGCGCCCGCTCTTGCCTCGCTCGAGTGGTACGAGGTCGACGATGGTGCCGAAGTCGTCCTTCAGCTTGCGGCAGATGAGCTCGGAGAGCTCCTCCTGAGTGTACTCCACCGTCCAGCGGTAGAAGTTGGGCGTCTCCTGATCGTAGTCGTTGAGCACCTGCGAGAGGATATGCTTGTCGTTAGTGTTACAGTACGGGTCGTGGAATGACACGAGGTAGGGCTTGGGAGTGTCTTCCCAGCAGTACTGGAACTCCTCCGTGTCTCCTCCGCAGCATTTCGAGAATCGTGCGTCGCATATCTCGTCGCCGTACACGAGTATCTGTCCGCGGGTATCGCTGACAGCCTGCTCTACGGCAGGACTCGACTGCTTGGTGATGCCCTGATAGCGCTGACAATGATCGTCGGCACATACGTCGAAGATGGTATGGTCCTCGCGGTCGTACCAGCGGATGAGCTCGTCGTCCTTCTTGATAAACGAGAAGAATGCTGCTCCGCCATTGTCGAGCTTCTTGCGCTTCTCCATCTGTGCCAGCAGCCATGAGCGCGATATGACGGCATGAGCCTTGAGAAACTCCTTCGAGGCAGTGGCCGACATCTCGCTGGAGATGACGCTCGTGAGGTAGCGCTCCACAGGCAGCTCATTGATGGCTACTATCTTGTCGGCCTCGACCACAAGCCGCAGGGTACCAGAGAACACCTGTGTCTCCTTGCGCTCCCAGTGGAAGTTGACGCCTATGGTGACATCATGCAGCGAGAACGAGGCCTCGTCGGTCTGAGGGGTGAAGGTGAGCTCGCGATACTGATTGCCTCGCCACAGGATGCCACCCTCGGAGAACTCCACCTCCTGATTGCCCTCGATGGTGTCGCCCTTGGCGGTGTACGGCGCGTTGAGGGTGAAGGCTATCTTCTCGGCCGACACGATGCCCACGCTCACGTTGGGCTCCTTCTGCACGCCGAACTGCGAGCTGAGCACAGACTTCTTCCTGCCGCTCTCCTCCTTCAGCGCGTCGATCACCTTCTGCAGGCCGTCGCCCTTGAGGGTTATCTCGTCGAAGATGGCAAGAGCCTTCTCTGTGGTGATACGTGCGAAGTCCTCCTGCCGAGGGGTGATGATCAGTCCTGCCATGTCGAGTGCTCCTGGAGAGATGACGAACTGCTCGCTGCCTTCAGCGTAATAGCAGTCAGGGCGATGCTTCGTACGAGGGAACACCACTGAGAGGTAGTCGGCCTCATCCCTCCATGCCACGATATTCATCATCGGCTCCGGGTCGCCCTCAGGCAGGGCGGCATACAGGCGCCGGAACAGCTGTTCGTCGCCATATTGCGAGCGGCTGCGTATGAGCAGGGCGGCACAATGGTAGTCGTCGATGAGCGAGATGTCCTCATGGTTGTTGATGCCTACTATCTTTGTGAGATTAGCCGCCAGCCGCTTCCACGACTTCTGCAGCGGCAGCACTCCGCTGGTGCCTGCCTGGAAGTGGGCATGGTCAGGGGCGGAGGCTCCGCACTGGGGCCCGTTGTAGAACACCGTCATCTCAGGATACTCCTCCAGCAGCTTGTGTATCTCGCCGTAGGAGTTGAGTATGCGCTGTGGCTGATGCTTCAGCGAGGGGATGGTGAAGTGCTGCGGCAATATGGGGAAGGGATTGACGAGCAGTTCGTACTGGCTGTCGATATCCTTCTTGATCTGCTGCTTCGGGCGGTTCTGCTCACAGAGGAAGCAGGGGCGCTCGGCGATGGTCTTCTTGTCAATCTTCGCACCGGTAGAGACCATGCGTGCCGGGTTCCACTGCACCTGCATGGTCGACGAGCCCACCACCAGTTCGCGCGTCTGGGCGCCTCGCAGGTCGTGATATCTCTGTCGTGCTGCCTCCCACTTCTCCAGCTGGCGGTTGAAGAAGCGCTGCAGGGGCGAGTCGGCCATCAGCTCCTGCTTGCCCTGGTTCATCTGCTGTCGGGCAGCTATCTCGAGTGTGCGCAGACGGTCCTTATAGAGATTGTTGGCATTTACCTTCTCCACAGAAAGGGCAGCGTCGCTGTTGCCTCCCCAGCGCCGGCAGAGATACAGCTCCGTGTAGATGCGCCCTATACGGTAGTGGCGCGAGAAGATGAGTCCCAGTGCATAGTCCTCGCCATAGCTGGTGTTTGGGAACTGTATCTGTCGCAGCAGAGGTGTGAAGAATGCCCGAGGCGCACCGAGTCCGTTTATGCGCAGGGCATTGTTGGGACCGTTCTCGTCGGTCCACTCCTTATGGTCGATAAGTCCTGGGGGGAGGGTGTTCAGCTCGAAGTCGCACATACGATAGGAGCCCACCACCATGGCAGCGTTCTGCTTGTAGAAGGCATCCACGATCTGCTGGAGCGTCTTCGGCGATGAGTAGAGGTCGTCGGAGTCGAGCTGTACGGCAAACCGTCCGCAGCGGTCGTCATTGACGGCCACGTTCCAGCATCCTCCGATGCCGAGGTCTGTGCGCTCAGGGATGATATGTATCAGCCGGGGGTCGTGCAGGCTGCGGAGCAGGTCTGTGGTCTTGTCAGTAGAGTGATTGTCGACCACGATGACGTTGTACTTGAAGCTGGCTTTCTGCCCCAGTGCGCTCCCTACGGCATCCATGATGGTCTTCTCGCGATTGTAGACAGGTATCACTACCGATGCCTCGATGTCAAACTCCTGCTCGTTGAAGTCGGGCTGGCGACAGAATCCAGGGGCTATCTTCGCTCCGATGGCAGCCAGATGGGCCGTAGCGGCATGCTCCATCTCTATCTGCACCTCACGGTTGCGAGGGTTGACGTAGTCAAACTGTTTCACTCCCGATGCCCTGAGGTCGGTCTCCTGCTCAGTATACAGGCTCTCATTGATGTGGAATATCTGTCCCTGACGGCTCAGATAGAGTCTGAGGGCATAGAGGGCGGCATACTGATAGTCGTGCTCTGCGGCCTGGGCGGCGAAGGAGTGGAGCAGCGACGTCTTCACCAGCCACAGGCATCCGAAATCGAAGTCGTCGCGGATGCTGCCTGGGAAATAGTCTATCACGGGGTGGCCAGCGCGGTCAGAGTAGACCATGGCGGCATTAGAGTCGCTTGCCACACGAAGCATACGGGCCAGTGCTCCCTGTCCGAGGGTGATACTCGCCGGCTTGGTCATGATCAGGGAGTAGTCGGCCTTGGCGCTCTCCGACACTTGCATCAGGGTACTGCTGCCGGTGAGATTGCCGACAGTGAGCTGAGTGGCATCCTTGATATCCTTCTGGGGAGTATTTACTAACAGGAAAATATTCTGGACTGTTCTGCTATTTCGCAACTGTGCAATGGCGGCCTGCGCCAGCGACGGGTCATCGCACGGTACGAAGCAGTCGATTTTTTCTCTCATTTTAGTCGTTTATTATTAAAATATGTGCAAAGATACTGCATTTTTGCGGGAAAACAAAATTTTTTCACTAACTTTGCAGCCAAAATAGCAAAAAAGACTGATGAACATGCAAAAGAAGGTACTGATGGGTATGACGCTCGACGAAATGAGACTCGTCGCTGCCGAACTCGGCATGCCTAAGTTCACTGCCTCGCAGATGGCGAAATGGATCTACGGACAGCACGTGTCAAGCATCGACGAGATGACTAACATCTCGAAGGCCAACCGCGAGCGGCTCAAGGAGCACTACGAGATAGGCGCCATGCCCCCACTCGACTGTCAGAAGAGCAAGGACGGCACCGTAAAGTATCTCTTCCCTGTAAGGACATCGGCACAATCCGACACTGACAGATTCGTAGAGACAGTCTACATCCCTGACCACGACCGAGCCACGCTCTGCGTATCGTGCCAGGTGGGGTGCAAGATGAACTGCCTGTTCTGTCAGACGGGCAAGCAGGGCTTTGAGGGAAACCTGACGGTGGCCGACATCATCAATCAGATATACTCGCTGCCTGAGAGAGACAGCCTTACCAACATCGTGTTCATGGGGCAGGGAGAGCCGATGGACAATCTCGACTGTGTGCTCACGGCTACTGGGATACTGACGGCAGACTATGGGTTCGCATGGAGCCCAAGGCGCATCACGGTGAGCAGCGTGGGGGTGAAGAACAAGCTGAAGCGGTTTCTCGACGAGAGCGAGTGCCACGTGGCTATATCGATGCACTCGCCTCTGCCTGAGCAGCGACAGACACTGATGCCTGCCGAACGCCAGATGAGCATTGTGGAGACGGTGGGACTGCTCAGACAGTATGACTTCAGTCACCAGCGCAGATGCTCGTTCGAGTATATTTGCTTCGGAGGACTCAACGACACTCCTGTATATGCAAGGGAGATCGTAAGACTGCTGCAGGGACTGGAATGCAGGGTCAACTTGATACGATTCCACGAGATACCCGGGGTGGACCTGCCTGGGAGCGACGAGAAACGAATGGAGACACTACGAGACTATCTGACAGCGCACGGAGTGTTTACGACCATCAGAGCCAGCAGAGGACAGGACATATTCGCTGCATGCGGCCTGCTCTCGACGGCAAGACGGAAAGACGGATAGACAATTA
>DGTJ01000021.1 GCA_002393725.1 Prevotella sp. UBA4339
CCATGACCGTAGGAAGGATGGCAGGCAATACAGCTGTTGCGCAGCCATGCCGGTCCGAGGCCTTTACGTGGAGCCTGCTCGAAGGTGTAGAGATGCTCAAAGAAGTCCTCTCCCGTGGTGAAGTCGGCAAGGCCGTTTCCACCAGGGATGAGCCCCACGGCCGGTGCATCAGCAGAATAGCTGGCCTTCTCGGTGGTTCCCATTTGTCCTCCGGGATACCATTCTTCGGCAGTGAACACATCATTGGCCTTTCCGAAGACGTCTTCGGCAGGTGTCAATTCTCCCAATCCCTGACTGTCATTGCTGTCGGAGCAGGACGTCAGCAGAGGGAATGCCATCGAAGCGGCAACAGAAAGAATGAGTAGTCGTCTGATATTCATCTTCTTTATAATGTCTTTTTTCCTATCTCTATTACCACTCCTCATCATCTTCGAAGTCGATCTTCCATATCGTGCAGCAGTACTTCACGAATGCTGAGGGCATATTACTGATGGCCGTGATGGCATTCACATAACCGTTCTCAATAGAGCTGTTGATGTCTGCCTTGTTAACGCTGGCAAAGAACGTATGGAAACTGTATGTGTTGGCTGTCTTGTCGGTAGAGCCGAGCCAGATATTGCGTATGGAGCGTATGTTGTCGCGGAAGTCGGGTATGGAGTTGTAGCTGTAGGGGGATTCCACATACGACACGTCGCCATTGGCAAACGGGTTGGCAATCTTTGCCGTTCCTACCTCGTTACCGATGCCTACACATGAACCTTCATCGTTGGAGAGCACCTGTGCGACAGCAGCCTTCAGCGTAGCGAAGTTGCTCTTGCCCCCGCTCACACCGGCTTTCTTAAGGTTGTCACCGAAGGAGAGTCCATTGGCAGTGGTGTATTTGAACCCTGCAGCCTTCACCACTGCCAGACGGCTGGCATTGGCACCGCCATCCCATGCCACTTGCAACTGGAAGGTGCGGTTCTTCAGCAGTGTGCAGATGGTCTGTGCATAGGTCAGTTCCTGTGCACCTGTGATGTTTTCGAAGTTCTTGTAGGTGTCTTTGCCCTGGAACTCCGCCACCTTACGTGGCTTACCATCGCGGAAGAGTATGAACTCCAGTGCGTGGAAACCGAGGATTGAAGCATCTTCGAGCATCTCGTCGTTCATGCCACTATTAAAGTAGTTTAGTAATAGTGTGCGGTTGAGAGGCCATGAATCGATTGTTGGGTCAATATCGAAGTCGGAGGCAGCACCCATCAGGAATGCCTCTGAACGCTCCCAGTACTGGCGTGCAGCCTTGAATTCCTCGCAGGCAGTGTTGATCTGTGCCTGGGTAATAGTGTTGACGGTCAGTCCGTTAAGGGTTTTCTCCAGGGCCTCAGTGTTGTCGGCAAGACTGGTATAAGTGGGGACAATCACATTGTCCACGATGTTCTCAAGCACCTTGTAGAGATAGGCTTCCTGCTCTGAAGAAAGCGCGGAAGAGGCAATGGTCTGATTGGCAGCAGTCAATTCGTTGACAAGCGTAGCGCAGTTGTCGATGGCTGTCTGACCAAAGGTCTTGTCTTGGTAGTTTGCAGTGTTGACGGGATAAACGTTCTGATCAACAATCGGTGTAGTGCTCACGATATTGAAACCGTTGTCATCCTTGTTGTCATCGTCATCGCTGCTGCAAGCAGTAAAACTCATGCTCAGCGTGCAGGCGGCAGCGAAGAGCATTGAATACTTAAATAGATTCTTCATTTTTGTGTCTTTTTTTAATTAATAATGTATATATTTCTTTCTTACATTGACTTCTTCAAGTCGTTGAGCTGGCGCTGCAGGTCGTTGATTCGTTTGTTCAGCAGGTTGATGTCCGCCTCATTGACCTTGGCCCTTTTATGCCCGAGGTCGAACCAGCCCTCGTAGGCCACGCCGATGTTGACCGCAGGCTCGTTATTATAGAGGCTCTTCAGGAACCGCTGGCTGAATTCGGCCTTGATGGCTATCTGCTTGATAGGGTGATAGTTCACGCCAACGGCCATGCGCTTCACTTCCGTATAATCGTATGGGGTATTGTTGGTGTTCGAGGCGTATGGGTTGTACTGCTCATAGCGTCCGAAGACGTACAGCTGTTGATTGTCGGCCCTGAGGCTTTCAATCTGCGAGAACACATCGTATCCTGCCTCGATGCCGATGGCATAGGCATTGCCAGAGACGAAGGCAGAATGCTTGAATGGAGACTTGGAGTTCAGGCGGTTATACATGTATTTCAGCTGTGCCGCATCACTCAGGTAGCCATAGTCGGCCTGTCCGCGCACGATCCAGTTGTAGTCTTTGTAGGTGAAGTCAATTGATCCGATGACCACCTTTCCCTTATATGTGGCACTGGCTCCATTCTTCTCTGCAGGATAGGTGTTGCCGATGGTGTGGCCGTAGTAACCACTCAGACCGATGCGCAAGCCGGGCACCGAGTAGTTGTCAATACGCAATGCTCCACCGTATTTATTGGCAATGTCGAACTCCAGCGGTGACTTCGGTCCACGATGAATCCATCCCGTATTGGTGAAGTTGTCTGCGTTCAGACCTGCCAGGAACTGTGCCTCGTAGCGCCAGTCGCCATAACGGCCCCAGAAGGATGCTCCCGTCTGATGCCATGTAGAAGGCATGATCACATCCTCGCCTTCAGGACGATAGACGGTAAAGAAGTTCAGCGGCTCATGATAGGCATTGTTCAGTCCTACAGGCACCACGATATGCCCCATCTTCAGGTTGGCCCACGTGGCGAATGACTTCTGAATCCAGAACTGTTCCAGTTCCACTTCGCCGCCTTTCTCGGTCTCCTGTTCCCATTCGCCGCCTTCTTCGTCTTCTTTCTCGTAGGCGATGCCGGTGCCGCCGTGCTCAAACTCTATCTCAGTACCGAACGACCAGCCTTTTCCAAAGTCGTAGCCCAGATATATTACGGCATGGGGAATGTCGAAACGTCCGTGCGAGGGGTCGTTCTTATGTTCCTCAGGCTGACTGTAGCGGCTCACGTGGTCACTATAGAAATTGCGGCCATAGTTTATCTCACCGTAGCCTCCTATACTCAGACGGCTTTTTGCGTTTCTGTTCTGGAGCACGGAGTCGGAAGCTACAACTTGTGCACTTACGACAGCAGCACTGAAGATGCCTAATGCTGTGGTTGCGAATATCTTTAAATATCTGTCCATAATGAAATAAAATCTTTATCCTCGCCTTTTGGCTTCTATCAATTTAACCTGGTTTACAAATTCGGCTGCAAAGGTATTAACTTCCCCCAAAAGCTGCAATACTTTAAAATCGGTAAATTTAGTGAAAAAGGAATGTACACAATACTAAACAATTGGTAATTGCCCACAGGAAATCAAGGGGACAGGTCCATGATTGCAGCGCGGCTGCATATCACGCGACCTGTCCCCTTGATTTCCCCCGCCACTGCCGCTACACGTGGCATCGTCATCAAGAACCAGCAAAAAGTTATCGATTTTTGTATATAATCAGGTACATCATTTGTTCAGGCGCAGGCAGAGCATGGTGAGGTCGTCATTAGGCTCTGCTCCATCCCTGAACGTCTCCACCTCGGCAACGAATGTGTCGATAAGCTGACGTGACGAATCGAAATGAGTATTCTGTATCAACTCCAGCAGACGGTCATCGCCGAACTGCTCCTGCTGCCGGTTCTCAGCCTCATTCAGTCCGTCAGTATATACAAAGAGAACGCGCCCGCGGATTGAGTCAATCTCCTCGCCCACGTACTCCAGCCCTGGCCAGAGGCCTATAGGTGCGTTAGGCTCCATCTCGATGAAGCTCCCCTTATCGGTCTCGCCACCAAGTACTGGCGAGTTGTGACCGGCATTGCAGAAATCAAGGTGTCCCGTCTTAAGGTCAAGCAGTCCCACAAACATAGTGACAAACATGCTTTTCACATTATCCTCGCCAGAGAGGGCATCGTTCATTCGCGTGCATATCTCTGCAGGCATCATCCCCTGCTTGGAGAGTGTCAGGAACAGGCGTGTGGCCTGCGACATAAACAATGAAGCCGGCACACCCTTTCCACTGACGTCACCCAGTGCGAAATACAGCATGTCATCCTGCAACAGATAGCCATACAGGTCGCCTCCTACCTCCTTTGCAGGAGTCATCGATGCATACATGTCAAGTCCATCTACTTCCGGGAACGAGTTGGGCACCATCGACATCTGTATGTCACGCGCAATCTGCAGTTCGCTCTCCATGCGCTCCTTGGCTGCTTGCAACTTGGCCATGCGCTTGGCTGCCTGATGGCGGATGGTGGTGAACACCACGAAGAATATTATCAGTACGATGACCGTCGAGATGAGTGCCATTATGCGGTTTTTCGACAGTCGCTCCTGCTGTTGCAGTATCTGTTCCTCCTTCTGCCGTATCATCTCCTGCTCCTCACTGTCTATCAGCTGCGACTTGATGATAGCCGAGTCGAGCCGCTCGCATATCTGGTTGGCTACGGTGAGGGCAGAGTCGCGCCTTCCTGCCATGACATTCGCATTATACTTTCGCAAGAGATGCCTGTGGATGTCTTCGAGAGATGTTCCTGCCTGCTCGTCTGCAAATAAGCCATCAAGACTGAACAAGTTGTCGGCAGCCTCGCCCCATCTTCCGGTCATCGAGAGATAGTCGCTGGCATCGAGCTGCCCTTCTACCGTATTGGCAAAGCGTGTCTTCTGGAAAGCACTATATGCAGTGGCAGCCTCTTTCTGCTTACCTGTGCCCTCAAGGCATATAGCCGAGAATATCGTGTATCTCGCCCACTGCTTGTCGAAGTAAGCATCGTCACCACCGAATCGCTGCTTGTATTCTTCGAGCAGCTTTCCCAGACGCTCCGTCCAGACAAGAGCCTGGGCATAGTGCTTCTCGTTGAACAGGCCGTATGCAATATTGATAAAGCCGACTACAGCGTCACTATATGAATCCTTGGAGTGTCCGGCATTGATATGATCCATGTGCAGCTTGTATGCACGCTCAAAGAGCTCGTGGGCCTCACTGCCCTGGACATTGAAATGTACATGGCAGCAGCCTTCAAAGATAAGCAGGTTAGTGTAGTCGCTCGAAGTGGTGGCGTGATACTTATCCAGATGCTCCAGGGCAGGCTTCACAATCTTAAGAGCGCTGGTGAAGCTCAGATAGCGTATCAACATGCCTGTCAGGAAACTTGCCGACTTGGCATAAGTGGCGAGGCTGGCAGAGTCTGTATAGTTCTCGGCAGCATTAATAGACTCCTTCCAGTAGAATTCCGCAGCGCGCCGCTGCTTAAGAAGATAGAAAGCAAATCCCTGCCAATAGTAGCAGTCGGCCTGACTAATTGCACCGGCTTCCTCAAGACTGTCTGCCAATGTCATTATGCGATTGTAGTCTTTCTGTCTATAAGTATCTGTGAGCATCTTAAGCGCCTCGGGCGAGGGAGAGTTCTTTGACGCACTGTCACAACCTGCAAGCAAGCCTGCAAGAAATATCAACACAGCAGATACTGCAATTGACGATATTGTTCTTTTTCTATTCATTCTGCCCGCAAAGATAGTAAAAAAAGAGCGAACTACAAAATAAATACAAGAAAAAAGAAGTTACCCTATAATAAAATCCCCTTGATTTCTGTAGATATTCTTTGTTTATATTTCTATCATTTCCCCTTCTCTGCTGATAGCCCAGAAGGGGATTTGCTTTTCATCCGTAAACTCCTTGAAACGCCAGGCGGACTCGAAGCCCGTGGTGAAGTGCATCGGCACGAAGAGGCCCACCTTGAACCGCTCGATGAACTGTCGACCGCCAAGGGTATAGCCGTTGCCAATGCGTCCGTCAATGGGAAACATCACCACATCGAAGCCGTCCGCTATCATGACCTTCGGTCGAGCCTGTTCTCGCTCGGCCATCTGAACAAGTTCCGATGTCTCTCGCTTAATCACAGCCTTGCGGATATCCTTCAACTCGCCCAGATACTGCTTCTCGTGGGCTATCGGGTCGAACACTTCCTCCATCTCAAAGCTGTACATCTTCTGCCCAGGCACTGCCGTTGGCAGGAACTTCGCATACCAGTTGTTCAGGTCACCGGCATGGAAGATTCGCCGCCCCTCCGTCTCGACTATCCACGACACGCCGCTGTCCGTACTGCCTAGTGCCCAGACTGCGATGCGCTCATCCTTCCATGTGCCGCCCTTTGCCAGCCATACGTCAGCATCCTCCTTGTTGGCCCTTCTCCGCCTGAGAATGTCCTTGCTCAGGATGTAGGTGATATCCTGCCGAAGATTCCGCCACTCGAAGATTTCCTTGGTGAAGTGGTCTTCGTGGAAGTGGCTGGAGAATACATACATCGGCTTCTGCTTCTTCAGCACTGACGGCATCACACGGCTGGGATCCAGCCAGAAGTCGAACACCAGTATCGCGCTGTCTGTCTCCAGCACGAAGCCGCTATGGAAGATGTAGGTCAGCGTCATCCGTTCTCTTAAACTTATATTGTAATTGCAAAATTCTCATGCAAAGTTACTCATTTCTGCCCGATTTTTAATACTTTTGTGCCGAGAATTATGAACATTTATAAAATTAAGGAGAGTAAAACGATGGCACATGCATGTGAGAATTGCAAATTTAGGGCTCACTACGACAAGAAGCCCGATTCATTGTTGGGGAAGTTCTGGCGTTGGCACATTAATTTCTGTCCTGGGTGGAAAGCATATTTCACCAGTCAAAGTGAGGAGAAGAAATCAGAGTTAAGAGCTAAATACAACTTCACTAAATATTGATGTCATGGACTTTTTGGAACTCGTAAAAAGCAGATACAGCTGTCGGGCATATAATCCTGAGAGCGTAGAGCGTGAGAAACTTGACTATATCCTAGAGTGTGTACGCTTTGCACCTTCGGCAGTGAACAAACAGCCTTGGCGTTTCCACATCGTCAGCGAGGAGGAGGACAAGGCACGGCTACAGCAGTGCTACAGCCGCGACTGGTTCAAGACGGCACCGATGTACGTCATCGCCTCCATCCTGCACGACGAGGAATGGATGCGCGCTGACGGCAAGCATCATGGTGACATCGATATAGCCATTGCCGTAGAGCATCTTTGTCTGGCAGCCACCGAGCAGGGACTGGCCACCTGCTGGGTGTGCAACTTCGATGCCGCGCTGTGCAAGCAACTCTTCGGCCTCCCTGCCAACGAAGAGCCTGCCGTGGTCATTCCTCTGGGCTATGCTGCCGATGACATCAAGCCCAAGAATCGAAAGACTATTGAAGAAATCGTAAGATAGCATGGCATACGCAGAAAATAGCGATTCGCAAATGAATAAGAGAGATAGTGCAAAGATACCCTTTATTTGCCCGATTTTTGTACTTTTGCACCGTAGTAGAATATCGTACTAATCTTGATAAGGACATGAAGTGGAAATTATCTGATTTCTGGACACAGACCTTGAGCTGCACGCTCGGCACCGTCATCGGTATCGTGCTGACCTTCGGCACCTCTGCTTGGATTGAGCATCGCGAAAAGCAGAAAACCGAGCGGACGGCAGCATTGATGGTGATTCACAATCTCGATAGTTTTATTGAAGACCTTGACGAGATTGTAAGTTATTTGCAGGCTACAGACTCGATTAACATGAGGGTGATGGATGCCAGAGACAGGCAGGCTACGGTGTCTGAAGACACGCTGCAACTGTTTGTCGAAGGTATCCTTACCCACAATTTCGGCACGCATGACGAAACGGCAGAAACTATTTTCAGCAGCAACATCGAGACATGGAAGAGTATTGACAACAGGGAGTTTATAGAACTGGCAGGTAATTGCTTTTCCGCAAAGCGGCTGATGGTGAAATTCCAGGAAAGGCTTGAAGCGGAAAGGTATGACTTGAGCGACCTGTTCTTGAGAACCGTTTACTTTGCAGACCATCAAGGCGAGTCAACGCAGGAGCGTGCAGCAGCAATCCTGCGCTCTCCGACGTATTGCAGTTACATCAAAAAGCTGCATGACTTCTACTTGAAGGGGTTGGAGCAGGGGCTGAGAGTCTTACGCGAACAGACCGACAAATGCAAGCGGCTGATGAATGTGACTGACAGCGAGCTACGGCAGTTCGGCTACAATGAGTAGACCAACGGTCTTCGCGACGCTCATTGCGTCTGTTGTCGGACAGAAAACTATATATTGGCGATAGAGATCAGAGGGAAGATCAGAGGTCATTGATCTTTTTTTCACGTGGGTCAGGGGACTCTTTGACTCACTCAAATAATTGCCCATGTAGTCGCTGGGACAGGTACTTGGGTATGACGGCTGCTATGACTCAGGTACCTGTCTTTTACCTTTGCACCCAGGAATCAGAGTTGGTTCAAGTGTGAAGGTTGTTTAAAATAGCAGATACAGCTTTTGGTGACAGCTTTAGTAAAGGAAGTCTGTTAGGATCCTCCCTTGTCCTTCTCTTGGTCCATTTTGTAAAATAACATTCAAAAGGAAAGAGATGAGTTACAAACTGTATTTCGGGGTTGACGTGTCGA
>DGTJ01000087.1 GCA_002393725.1 Prevotella sp. UBA4339
ATAAGATAATGAAAACAATGAAACTTTTAAGAAACATGGACAAGCATACGAAGAACGGGCTTATCTCTATGATGTGTTGGATTCTGTTCTTGATTGTGTTGTATGGCACATATTCCTATGTGCAGGACGCTCCACTGAAAGGACTGTTAGACAAGGAGACTGGCGGACTCATTTCGCTGGCCTTCTTCGTGGTGTGGGCACTCATTTGGTTTGCCATCGGTCGGCATTATAGCCGCGACTACGAGCAAAAGAAAGAAGCGTGTCGCAATCAGTACCCCTCCGTCAGCGACGAACTTCCTAACAAAGCATTCAGGGACGAGTATTTTTCTAAGATTGCCAAGATGCTATCATGTGTATTCTTCTTTTCCGTACTTGCTTACGTCGCTGCAAACGTCCGCGAAGAAGTCTCCACGAGGAATTGCATCTACATTGGTGTGCTGATGTCGTTATCAATTCTTACATACTGGTATTCTTTGGATTAGAATACGAAAATCAAGTTTTTCTGCATAAAAATTTGGAGGTTTGGAATAAAAACACTATCTTTGCACCGAAAAACAGGAAAGACAGAGGGCTACAGCCCGTCTTACGATAACAGTACCCGCTGCGCATACCATCAGAACTGCCGGCGGGTCATTTTATGAACTATGGCTAACAAAGCGTCAAGTAATCGGCCTCGCCGCTTGCTACCAACGGGACGCAAGAACTATACAAGAGCAGATTGAACTGCTTGAGAATCGCGGGATGCTGTTCCGTGACAAAGCTTTCGCTACGGAATGCCTCAAACGCATCAGCTACTTCCGACTGAAAGCCTACTGGTGGGACATGCAGTGCGACCCTGTGAATCATGTCTTTACAAATGGAAGTTGTTTTGAGGATGTGATTGAACGATATTAATGAAAGGAATGAATAACATCAGCAGTATCAACCAAAAGTGGGTCAGAGAGTCCCTTCGTTATATGTTATTACAGGGCAGAGTTGTTGCGATTTTTATTTACAGCACGGATTTCATTCCTAAAAGTGCCTGAAAAACACCCCCCTAGAAAAAAATATTTTTCCAGTTAGAAAAAAATTTTTTTCTAGTTAGAGAGATATTTCATCCCAGTAAGGCAGATATTAGGGAACGGTGAAATCTATTTCGTTTTTTCTGACACAGGCTTGTGCGCTTGCACATAATTAATCTGTTTCGTTGGAGATATCTTCTACGGGCGGCTCTCGCCCTCGATGTATTGCGACATCAGCAGGTGCTCGCCATCGTAGACGACGTAGGTGAAGTGGGTGATCCAGTCGCCAAGGATTATCATACGGGCCTTCTTGGTGAGCTGCAGGTCTACCTCGATATGGCGATGGCCGTAGATGAAGTAGTCTACGTTGGAGTGATACTGGATATATCTCTTGGTGTAGAGCACCAGATGCTCGCGGTTTTCACCCATATATGCCGGCTCCTCACCGCCAGGGCGCTTGAGACGGCTGTGCTTCGCCCAGTTCAGTCCGAACCATATACCCCAGCGGGGATGAAGTGCCGAGAATGCCAATTGGCAGAGCTTGTTATGGAAGATGCTCTTGATGAGCTTGAAGCTCTTGCTTGGGTCGCCCAGGCCGTCGCCATGGGCCAGGAAGAACAGCTTGCCGTAGATCTCCGTCGTCTCAGGCTGCTTATGCAGTATCACGCCGCACTCCTTCTCCAGGTACTCATAGGCCCAGATGTCATGGTTGCCGGTGAAGTAATGCACCTCGACACCCATGTCGGTCAGTTCGGATATCTTGCCGAGAAAGCGCGTGAAGCCCTTCGGCACTACATACTTGTATTCGTACCAGAAGTCGAACATGTCGCCCAGCAGGTAGATGGCTGCTGCCTTCTCCTTGATGGAGTCGAGGAATCGCACGAGCCTGCGCTCCTGCATCCTTCCGTGTGGGATTGCCAGCGACCCTAAATGGGCATCGCTCAGGAAATATACATTCTTCATCTGTGATGGTCTGTGATAATGGGTGAATCCTCTGACGTCAGTCGAATCCTAACTCTACTCTCGCCTCCTCGCTCATCATGCTCTGGTCCCAGGCGGGTTCGAACACCAGGTTCACATTGGCGCTCTTTACACCCTCGACACTTTCCACCTTCGTGCGTACATCTTCTAATATGAAGTCGGCAGCGGGGCAGTTGGGGGCTGTGAACGTCATGTCAAGCTCCACTGAGGAGTCGTCCTGAACGTCTATCTTGTATATCATGCCCAGGTCGTAGATGTTTACGGGAATCTCGGGGTCGTAGACGGTCTTGAGCACGTCTACGATACGTTCTTCTATCGTTGTCTTTTCTTCTTGTGTCATCGCTTTAATTATATTGTATGGTGCAAAGATAGTGAATAATCTTGAAATACCAAAGGAAAAACGCATCATTTTTAGCATTTGCCTGCTTCGTGGAAGCTGTAGTACTCTCCGTCGGTTATTATCACGTGGTCCAGAAAGTGGATACGCATCAGTTCGCAGGCATGCCGTATGGTCCTTGTCAGCTCTTCGTCAGCTCTGCTTGGGGTAAGATTGCCAGAAGGGTGGTTATGGCAGACCGCCATGATGGTACTGTTGGCCATGACAGCCTCTCGGATGATGATCCGTATGTCTACTGCCGTCTCGGTGATTCCGCCATGAGAGATGCGCACCCTCTTTATCAGTCGGTAGTGCTGATTGAGCAGCAGTACCCAGAACTCCTCGACGTCAAGGTCCTGCATCACAGGGCGCATGAGGTTATAGATGCGTGTGGCACTGCTGAGGTCGGGGCGCTCCTCGGGCGACTCCATCTGCCGTCGCTTGCCCAGTTCGCATGCCGCAAGGATGCTTATTGCCTTTGCCTCTCCGATGCCATTATACTGGCATAGCTCTCTGACGCCCATCTTCCCGAGGGTATTCAGGTTGTTATTACAATCTCCTAAGATTCGTTTCATCAAGTCGACGGCACTCTCCTTGGTAGATCCTGATCCGATAAGGATGGCGAGCAACTCGGCATTGGTGAGCGCCTCTGCCCCTAAGTTTGCCATCTTCTCACGTGGGCGGTCTTCTTCAGCCCATTCATTGATATTAAGTTTTTTCATAGTGTTTTTAAAATTTAAGTATTAATTGTCTGATTGCCTGACCGTCTATTTGTAGAACGTTTTCTCGAAAGCCTGGAATTCGTCTTGCCTGAGCACGCAGCGTTTCCACCACGCCTCTATCAGGCCCAGCCCGTAGCCCATCAGCTGTACGAAGGCAGCGGGTATGGAGAGCAGTCCCACCCGCAGGCTTCTGTTCTTGATGGCAGAGTCGGTGCAGATGATGATACTATATAATAATATAGGTATCCATGGAGCGAAGCACATCCAGTAGAACTGGTCATGGCTGGCATAGTGCATCAGTGCCCGTCCGACGGCCGAGATGAGTATCAGCGCGATGACACCTACGGTGAAGACCGTCGGCAGCAGATGCACAAGCTTCATCGTGCCCGGATGGCGCTTCTCAAGGTTTATGCGCGCAATACCGCTGTTATACACCTGTCGGAAGAACTTGCGGAAGTCCGTGCGTCGCTTATGCCATACCCAGGCAGACGGGAAGAGCCGGGGCTTGTATCCGGCTTCCACTATACGGTAGGAGAAGTCGATGTCCTCACCGAAGCGCATCTTTGAGAACCCGCCCAACTGGAGGTACACATCCCTGCGTATACCCATGTTGAACGATCTCGGGTAGAACTTGTCGAGCTTAGCCTTCCCTCCACGTATTCCTCCGGTAGTGAAGAATGACGTCATCGAGTAGCTGATGGCCTTCTGTACCGGGGTGAAGGAGTCGTGGGCGGCATCGGGACCTCCGAAAGCCTCTGCAGGACTCTGGCTCAGCTCATCGTCGATGGCTTGCAGATAGCCGGCAGGCAGCACCACGTCAGAGTCGAGTATGATGATGTAGTCGCCCTTCGCCCTTTCTGCACCGTAGTTGCGGCTCTGGCCCGGTCCGCTGTTCTCCTTGGCATAATAATGCAAAGCAAGGATGCCTGCGTATTTGTCGCAGACATCCTTGCATGGCGTTACCGATCCGTCCTCCACAATGATTACCTCGAAGTCCTTTTGTGTCTGATTAGATAGGCTTTCGAGTAGTTCGTCCACTTCGTCGGGACGATTGTAAACCGGGATGACGACCGAGTACTTCATTATTCCTTTACGCGGTTCAGGTAAGAGCCGTCGCGAGTGTCAACCTGGATAAGGTCGCCCTCGTTGATAAACAGAGGCACGCGTACCTCAACACCAGTCTCCAGAGTAGCTGGCTTCAGGGTGTTGGTGGCTGTGTCGCCCTTTACGCCTGGCTCTGAGTGAACGACGCGCAGGTTGGTCTTAACAGGCATTTCTGCGTAGAGCACTGTACCGTCGGTAGTGTCGGAAACGACTTCCACGATGTCGCTCTCCTTCATAAACTCATGACCGATAACGAGCTCGTTGTCGATGGGAATCTGCTCGAAAGTCTCCTGGTTCATGAAGATACGACCGCTCTGGTCTTCATACAGATACTGGTAAGGACGGCGCTCGATGATGACGTCCTCCAGCTTCTCACCGATGTTGAAGCGACGCTCCAGAACGCGACCGTCGGAAACGTTCTTCACCTTGATGATCATGATAGTGTTACCCTTACCAGGCTTGCGGTGCTGGAAATCGATGCAAACCCAAATGCCTCCGTCCATACGGATAGCAGTACCTTTTTTAATGTCTTGCGAATTAATCATATTACCTTAAACTATTGATATTGTTACTTTTTTGGCTGCAAAGTTACTCATTTTATTCGTTAAATCTTCGTTTTTTGAGAAAAAACATAAAAAAATGCACTAATTTTAATGATTTTCTTGCGTAATTCAAAAGAAATGAGTACTTTTGCACCCCAAAACGATAAGAATTGAACAAAAAATAAATAAGTTAAAGCAATGAAGAGAACATTTCAGCCGCACAACCGCCGTCGCGTCAACAAGCACGGCTTCCGTGAGAGAATGGCCACAAAGAATGGCCGTCGTGTATTGGCAGCCCGTCGCGCCAAGGGTCGTAAGAAGTTAACTGTTTCTGACGAGCATCACGGAAAGTAATCCGAGGAGAAACGTGGAAAATAAGCTAAAATAGAAAGAAGTAGAGCGCAAACTTTACTTCTTTCTGTTTTTTTTATCCACACATTTGGTGTTTCGGATTATTTTGTGTACTTTTGTCGCCATGAAGACAAAAGAATTCTTCGGTAAGTTGGTTAGTGCCTATCTGCTGGGTCATCTGGCAGCTATGGTGCTGTTTCTCGTCGTGGTATTCCTGGGAGTGAAATACGGACTGGAATGGTACACTCGTCACGATGAGGGTATTAAGGTGCCTAAGCTGGAAAATATGCTCTACTCCAATGCTTATGCGCTGATGGAGCAGAACGGCCTTAATATCATGGTGACCGATTCTGGATATAACAAGAAGCTCCCTGCGAACTGTATCCTGGCACAGAGTCCCGACGCGGGTACGCTGGTGAAGGAGGGGCATACTGTGTATGTCACTATCAATGCCACCTCATCGCCGCTGGTGGCTATTCCCGACTTGGTGGACAACAGCAGCTATCGTGAGGCTCTGGCAAAGTTGACGGCGATGGGATTCAAGATCCTACCTCCCAAGAAGGTGCCTGGAGAGAAAGACTGGGTCTATGGCATCTTAAGCAGGGGCAGAAGACTGAGTGCCGGCGAACTGATCAGTGCCGATACTCCGCTGACACTGATTATCGGCAGTGGTATGTATAATGAGGAAGACGAGGAGCTGGACTTCCTTAATGACTATTCAGGCGCTATGGACACCAAGGCAGAAGAAAACACGCCAGAAGAAGACGACTTCGAGGAAGTGACAGAACCATAATGGAGGCAATGGAAATGACAGAGGAAGAAATGGAACTGGATGACGAGGAGCTGCTGGAGGCTGGTGATGAGCCTGCCGGTGACGGTCAGCTATATGAACATTTCCGTATAGAGGTGGATCGTGGTCAGATTCCTGTCCGTATTGATAAGTTCCTCTCAGAGCATCAGCAGCATTCCAGTAGGAACCGTATACAGAAAGCTGCCGAAGCAGGATTTATCCACGTGAATGGTACTCCCGTAAAGAGCAACTATAAGGTTCGTGCAGGAGATGTCATCACACTGATGCTCGACCGTCCTCACTATGATACGACAATCGAACCGGAAGACATACCCCTGGATGTAGTATATGAAGACGATGACCTGATGGTGATAAACAAGCCGGCAGGGATGGTGGTTCATCCAGGATGTGGTAATTTCAACGGCACACTCGTCAATGCCATAGCCTGGCATCTGAAAGACCTGCAGTCATACGACCCTAATGATCCTGAGGTGGGGCTGGTGCATCGTATCGACAAGGACACCAGTGGACTGCTTGTCGTGGCGAAAACCCCTGACGCAAAGACTTCCCTGGGAAAGCAGTTCTTCAACAAGACCACTCATCGCAGCTATAACGCGCTTGTGTGGGGCAACTTCGTGGAAGATGAGGGCAGGATAGAAGGGAACATCGGGCGTGACCCGAAGGACCGGCTGCGAATGGATGTCTTCCCTCCCGACTCAGAGACAGGCAAGCCTGCCGTCACTCATTACAAGGTGCTTGAGAGATATGGCTATACCACTCTCGTAGAGTGTATACTCGAGACGGGGCGTACTCACCAGATACGTGCCCACATGAAGCATATCGGCCATCCGCTGTTCAGTGACGAGAGATATGGAGGATGCGAGATACGCCGTGGTGAGCGTACTGCCAGTTACAAGGCTTATATCCAGAACTGTTTCAAGCTCTGTCCGCGACAGGTACTGCATGCAAAGACATTAGGCTTCGTGCATCCCACGACAGGTGAGCAGATGGACTTCACCTCAGAGTGGCCTGAGGATATGACAGCGCTGATTGACAAGTGGCGGAGGTATATAAAGGTAAAAGAGTAAAAAGATAAAAAAGATAGTATATAATGGAGAATCAAAAGAGAACTATTGCCATCGTATGTGGTGGCGACTCATCAGAACATGATGTATCACTGCGCTCAGCGCAGGGACTGTACTCCTTCTTCGACAAGGAGCGTTATAATGTGTATATCGTTGATATCAAGGGGCTCGACTGGCATGTGGAGCTGCATGACGGTACGACGGCAAGGATTGACCTTAATGATTTCTCTTTTGTTGAGGAAGGTCAGGCCCGTCATTTCGACTATGCCTACATCACCATACACGGCACTCCTGGCGAGAACGGAATGCTGCAGGGCTATTTCGACCTTATCCGGCTGCCTTACTCGACAAGCAGCCTGCTGGTAGAGGCAATGACATTCGACAAGTTCGTGCTCAATCAGTATCTGAGAGGATACGGTGTCAGTGTGGCCGACTCGCTGCTTATCCGCAAGGGATACGAGGAGCTGGTAAGCGATGATGAGGTGGAGGAGCGTATCGGCATGCCTTGTTTTGTGAAGCCTGCTGCCGACGGCTCTTCTTTCGGAGTGACCAAAGTAAAGAACAAGGATCAGCTTGCTCCCGCCATACGTAAGGCCATGATGGAGAGTCCTGAGGTTATGGTAGAGTCGCTACTCGAAGGTACGGAAATCACTCAGGGTATCTATAAGACACGTGAGAAGACCGTAGTGTTCCCTATCACAGAGGTGGTTACGTCAAACGAGTTCTTCGACTACGATGCAAAATACAATGGTCAGGTCCAGGAGATCACTCCTGCCCGTCTGTCGCCTGAGATAGCAGAGCGTGTGTCGAAGGTAACTTCTCATATTTATGATATCCTTCATTGTAATGGTATCATCCGTATCGACTATATTGTGTCAAAGGAAGGAAAGATATCCATGCTCGAGGTGAACACCACTCCTGGAATGACAGCGACGAGTTTCATCCCCCAGCAGGTTCGTGCTGCCGGTCTTGAGATGAAGGATGTGTTATCAGATATTGTTGAGAACCAATTAGACTAAGGGAATATGACAGTTCCTGAAGAATTCAAGGATATACGGCCTTACGAGCCTGAAGAGATGAGGCAGGCCTTCGATGACCTGCTGGGCGACAGGCAGTTTAATGCCATAATGAAGGGCTTCGTGCCCTGGTTGCCAAAGTCCGTACGCAATGCCATGCTGCGGCTTGCTTTTAAGGGCGTGAAGACACCGCTCGACTTCCAGATGCGGTTTATGAAGCCTGTAGTGAAGTATATCATCCGTAAGCACACTGACGGATGCAGCTTCGACGATACGGCATTGCGTAACTTCGAGCAGAGATACACGTTCGTCTCTAACCATCGTGACATCGTGCTCGACTCAGCCTTTCTCGACGTTATGCTTGTTGAAGCAGGCTATCCTACGACGGTGGAGATAGGCATAGGTGACAACCTGCTCATATATCCTTGGATTAAGCGCCTTGTACGCATGAACAAGGCCTTCACCGTACGTCGCGGACTGTCGCTTCGGGAGACTCTCACTGCATCTCAGCTTATGAGCCGCTATATCCATTTCGCCGTGACCCAGAAGAAAGAGAATATCTGGATAGCCCAGCGAGAGGGTAGGGCAAAGGACTCCAACGACCGTACTCAGGACGCGGTGCTTAAGATGCTCGCCATGGGGGGCGGACTTAAGGAACTGAACATCGTGCCGCTTACCATCAGCTATGAATTCGACCCCTGTGACTACCTGAAGGCACAGGAGTTCCAGCAGAAACGCGACAATCCTTCCTTCAAGAAGAGCCGTCAGGACGACTTGGACAACATGAAGACTGGTATCCTCGGATATAAGGGTAGGGTGGTGTATCGTGCCGCTGCACCGATCAATACCTGGATAGAGGAACTGAAGGACGTGCCGAAGACAGAATTCTACAAGGCTGTGGCAGAGCGCATGGACAGGGAGATACATCGTGGCTACAATCTCTTCGCATGTAACTATATTGCCCTCGATGAACTCAACGGCACTCCTGATAATGCCAGTCATTATACCGATTCTGAAAAACAGCGTTTCGAGAGATATCTCTCGGGCCAGATAGCTAAGATCAATATCCCCAATAAGGACGAGGCGTTCCTTCGTGAGCGCATTCTTACGATGTATGCAAATCCTGTAATTAATAAGCGAGCTGCGGGATGAGAACGTCGTCTGGTTATTTCTTCTGTCTGATGTGTGTCGTCTGGGTAATCTTTGGCTGTACCCAGGATGCATACGAGAAAGGTGAAGGCAGATATTCGCTGATGCGGGCTGACTTTGTTGAGGCTCATGCTGACGGACAGAAGAAGATATACCAGATAACTACTGATGACGGTGATGTCCTGTCTGCCTCAAAGCCTTTTTCTGCAAAACTGGTTACTACTCCAGATTCTATATATCGTTGCATATTATATTATAATAAGGTGAGCGATGAACAGGGAAAGGATGCCTTCGAACCGATATCGATAGGTCAGGTGCCGTGTCCTAAGATTATTCCTTTGTCAGAACTCGAGACAGAGATGAAGACCGACCCTGTGAAGTTTGAGAGCGCATGGATGAGCAAGTCGGGCAAATATATTAATTTGAGCCTGTATCTGATGACTGGTTCTGCCGATGATGAAGAGGCAAAGCAGACATTGCGTGTCGTTCAGGACGAGATAGTAATGAATCCTGACGAGACGAATACATGTCATCTCAGTTTCTATCATGATCAGGCAGGAGTGCCGGAGTACTATTCCACTCAGGTCTATGTCAGTATCCTGACATCCGCCATTCCTGCCGATTCTGTAAGGATAAAGATACCTACTTATAAGGGTATTGTTGAGAAAGCGTTTGATTTGAAGAGGTAATATTCGAAAGGGATAGAAAAAACTGTGGTGGTCATCATGGCCACCACAGTTTTTGGTTATTTCCTGAAGATATCCCCTTCTTCAGAATTCTGGTACAGCAAAGAGATTCTTTATATTGAAGTCCACATCCATTGTGCTGGTGAAGCCTAGCTCATGAATGACGTCACCGTCTGGCGTACCAAAGGCACACGACTTTGCACCGCCGGTCTTGCCGTAGCAGTTCCATAGCTCCAGACGATATGAAGGATCCTCATTGCTGTCGGGAACCTCGGCTGTGTCGAACTCTTTTGCCACACCGTCAAGCTTTATGCCGATCAGTTCACTGTGCATCGTCGGGAAGAATCCGTAGAGGTTGTCTATCTGTACGAACGTCATGATACTTCCGGCACTATGGTCAGTGCCATTGGCATCATAATGGATGGAGAAGTCGCTCCTTGTTATTTCATATTTGCCTGTCTCCTTGTTGAGTACTACGTCGAATGAAGAAGACGCGGGGGTCCCCCATGTTCCGCCCCAGGAAGGATTGATGGTGATGAGGCTTGGTGTGTATGTGGCCTCTGGTCCCTGCAGCTTGATGGTAAATGTTATCTCGCAGCTCTCTGCAAAGGTGAAGGCTGGGTCATTCTCCACGTCTTTAAGGTCGCTGAAAGGTGAAGCGATAACTTTTCCGTTGCTTGCACCCTTACCCCAGATGTTGAACATCTCAATACGGAAGTTGCCGTTGTCTTCAATGTCGCCATAGCAGAAGTTGTTGGCGTTGAACTTGATGCTCCTTCCGTCGAGCTTAATCTCGTCGATGCGTGCAAAGGCATTGGGGAAGCGCTTACGCAGACCTACGAAATCTATCAGTGTAACCATGGCTCCGTTTACGGCACCTTCGTATTTTACGGTATGACTGCCTTCCAGGTTCTCTGGCATGAGCATGTCGAGCGTCGAGCCCCATGTGCCGCCCCAGTCGCTGCCCACGGCAAGCAGGTTTACGGCGATGCCGCTATATACTTTATCGGCAGCATAGTTGAATACCAGCGAGCAAGGATCATTGTCACGTATCACTGCAATCTGCATCGTCTCGTCGGTCAGCGAGAATATCTTAAGGTCTGTACGCTTGTTGCTGGCCTGAGAAATCTGGCTTGGCAAGCCAAGCAGGTCGATGCTTAGAGTGATGGTCTTGTTGCTCTCGTTGATGGTGTATGTTCCTTCCTCAGTGGTTGATGTCCCATCAGCAGCATTACGGACGATTGTCACTTTGCCGTCCTCTGTGAAAGTCATTGTTCCGAAGTCGCGTGGATCCTCGCCAACCACCCAGCTGTTGCCGGCATAGTCGGCATTCCAGCTCCAGGAGTTACCCACGATGGGTTCGCCGTTGGTGACAGTTCGCCAAGAGTCGTCAGTGCCTGCGAAATACATAGGACCGTCGAAGTGTGCATGGCTACCGTCGGCACGCAGGTCGATATGCCAAGTGTTCAGAAGCAGTTGCTTGTTGAGGGGGATGTTGCGTGCAGTAGAAACGGGGCGTGCAGCCATTGCCTCATAGACGGCACGGGTGGAGCGTACACCAGTGGAAGCTGTAAACTCGTAGTCGATGGCAAACTGTGAGTTGGATCCGTTTACTGATCCTGTCAGGTAATATCCGTGAGTTCCCTCTTCGCTGGCTTTGTGGGCGATACGCTTACCTGCTGCCGGCAGGAAGATGCTGTTGCCATTCGGTCCCGTCACCTTGTATCCGGCAATGCCGTTTACCTCTGTCCATTCTGTATTGCAGAGCCGGAACAATTCCTCGAACAGGTCAGCCGTTGGCAGCGTAGCCTTGCCGCCAAGTGCTATGTTGGCGATGTCGCTGCCTGTCTTGTAGGTATCAGCACTAGCATAGTCCGCTGGATCGATGCTGGGATTGATACCTGTCACGTCACCGAAGCCGAACAGACCTCCAAAGTCTGTCTCCGTCTTTGCGCCTACATTACGCTTAGCCCACTTTACAGAAAGGCCCAGGTCGACGAATTCGTCATCGACGTTTATGTCGTTAGCCGCTGTCGTGAATTCCTTTACGTCACCGTATACTACGCCAGAGCCAAGGTCGAGATAAGCAGCATAGTAATACTTCGTGGCTGGCAGAAGTCCGGTCTTGGTCACGTTGAAACTTGCGGCCTGAGGCACTTCCATGCGCAGTCCGGCGCGTACCGCCTCGTCACCGCCTTGTGCGGCAATTACAATACCCACTGTGGAGTTGGCCGTATAGTTCGAAGCCGAGCCGGCAAGTGTCGCCTGAGCGAAGTCCACATTTGTGGCATCGCCTGTGATGGCCTTTGCGTCTGTAGTGAGAAGCGACTTCACCTCTCCCTTGTATGTAAGCTTTCCCTGTAAGGTTACGAATGCCTGATAATAGATGGTAATACCAGTCTTAAGTCCGTCGAGCGATGCTGAGAACTCAGATGCCGATGCTGCTGAGGCTGTCTCTGTCAGTGCACTCTGTGAATAGCCATAATAGAATCCTGTAGAGAAAGATGCGGGATTCACATTGTCCAGGCCGGCCACTGTGCCGTGGAAGGTGGCTGTTGTGGCAGTGACATCGGAAGAGCCCGTCACTACAGAGCCATCGGTCAGCAGCGGTGTGGTATTTGCAGAATAGTCATCATCGCTGCACGCTGTGAGGACTGTTGCCCCCATTGCCAGCGCCATGATTCCGAAAAATATCTTTGATAGTTTCATATCTTGTTCTGTTTTGTATTTATTCAATAGTAATGCTTTCTATCGTACAAGCTGCCTTGAGACCTTCTTCGGACTCGTCGGCAAGTGTAGCATAGCCGGCATACTGCATGGTCATGATGAGAGCCGATGTGTTGTCGCCCCAGTTTACGGTAGAGCCAGTGTCGTTTGTCCAGGAGATGGTGTAGATGCCGTCTCCATTGACGGTTATTGCTCTGTCGTACGTGAAGCAGTCTGGCTCCCAGCCGCTCTGTGCCGTGGTCTCCCAGTTAAGGCAGAGCACCATCTTGGCAGGTTCGGAGAATGTGAAGCCGCTGAGCTTCAGGGTGACGTTCAGCTTCTGATTCTTCTTTACTTTGAGCGCAGTAGGGTCAATTGCGTGCTGGTCACCGCCCCATGGGTTGTAGAGCTGGCAGCGGAAGTATTTCTCTGCCTCTATGTAGTTGTTGCGGTTGTCATTGTTGAAGGCAACGGCAACAGGGCCTGACTGTCCGCCGCCTACTGGCTTGTAGGTGAAGTTGGCTACCAGATAGGTGTTGTCCTTGCCGTTGGCATCGGTCTTCTCAGGCACACCGATAACCAGCTCTGAGCCTGGGTCGCACTTGAATACTGTCCAGTCTGTACCCTTAACCTCGATAGTGCGGTAATCACCCGTCACTGTAAAGAGAGTCAGTTCCCTGTCAAACTTGATAACCGAACCGTCTATAGTGTACTTTCCGCTCACGTCGCCATAGGTGTAGTCGCCTTTCTTCGTGAGTGTAAGTTCGTTTTCGAGAGCTTCGTCACCCCAGTTCGGAGCCCAGTTAGAGCCGTAGTTGCCCTTTACCACGCTCTCCCAGGCAGATGAGTTCCACCACATCCAGTCGTAGGCAGCATCCTCGCTTACGAGGAATGTCATTTGTGCGCCTGTAAATTCCACACCGTTAATGTCTGTGGTGAAGAGTCTCTTCTCCAGGTCTGCTATCTCTGGAACGGCAGGGGCAGCTGGCTCGATATAGCTTGGCTCGTCGGAAGGTATCTCTACTGTGCCGTTCTGTACGTCCTCTGCGATAAAGTTCCAGATTATCCACCATGCACCCTCGCTGTTTGTACGCATGGTGGCGAACTGCAGCATATAAGGTGTCAGCTCTGTGATGACGATGTCTGTTGTGTAGTTGTCACAGACGCTGTTGAAGGCAGTGTTGTGCATCACGTATGCATCGGTCAACGACAGCACCGGGTGGTTCTTGTCTGACAGGTTCAGGTTCCACTTGCCTTTTGTCGTAGTGCCTTCCTCGCCTTGGAATTCCTCGATGGTACAGCCGTTCTGGTCGTCGAGTGAGAACGTCATATATGAGTTCATATATGGTGAGTCCTGAGGTATGAGCCACGACTGGAAACCTGGATCCCAGTTGGGAGACATGTGATTGATACCGATGTTGGTGTCACCAGAACCGTCGTTGAGCACGTCATCGGGATTGCAGTACATTACTGGACCCGAACACTGTCCTACGCCATAGGCCTTGTCGCATGGCACCCATTTCTTGCTCTTGCCGACACCGCCCGTGAGATATGTATACAGTGGATCCTCGAGAAGTGACATGTTGTTGGTAGTAACATTGAATTTGTATGGGGCACCGTATACCACACCTCCTCGGGTGTCAACGCCGAATGTTACCTCATACTGGCCTGCGAACGGGAGCTGGAATTTCACCTCGCGTCCCTGGCTGCGGCCGTTAGGCTGAGTCCAGTAGCATGAGTAGCTCTTGTCGAGCAGACTGGTAAGGGTTACCGTGTTGTCTGCATCGACAGTCACTGAATAAGCCACACCCTCCACCAGGTCTTCGGGCTTGAGGTTCGGGCTGTTCAGGCTGTAGTCGTCTGGTGAGCAGGCACTGAAGAGGAGGGCCAGCGCAGCAGACAGATATGTTAATTTCTTTATTTTCATAACTTTCATTTTTCAATTGTCGTTTTTCAATTGTCTTACCATCCGGCGTTCTGCTTCAGTACTCCGTTAGAGAGCTGGATCTGAGTGAGTGGGATCTGCTGGAACCCGCGCTTGGATGTTATGTTCTCTGCCTTGAAGCTGACAGTGCCTTCCTGTCCGCCGTTGAGCACTTTCTCTCCTGAAGCTACAATGGCTGCAGCTGCCACGTTCACACCCTGGCGGAGCAGGTCCCAGTAGCGGATTCCCTCGAAGGCAAACTCCAGCCGACGCTCCTCCATGATGTTCTCCTTGGTGAGGGCGACAGTGGTGTTGGGCACATTCAGTGTGCCGTCTTCGTTCTCTGTGGTGTATGCACGGTTGTGAACTGCATTCAGGTATGACTGCGCATTGGGCGAGCCAAGCTCTGCTGCCATCAGGAGCACGTCGGCATAGCGGATAAGTGTGTAGCCGATAGCCTGTGATATCTGGAAGTCGCCTGCCATCACTCCGTCCCAGTAGTGGGTGAGGCTCCATGAGCCGGTGGCACTCTGGTGATAGGCCGAGCGGGCTGTGTACTTCTTGTTGAAGTATCCTGTGTATTCACGCTGGTCTGTCAGTGCGTTCTGGTACTCTGCCGTTGCAGTGATGCCCTCTGCGGCTAGGTCGATGACAGAGGCCTCGCGTCGCTGGTCGCCGGCAGGGAACGACTCTACGAAGTTCTTCGGTACGGTAGCGCCGCCCCAGCCCTGTCCGTAGGGAGCCTTGAAGGTTCCGCCGCGTACGGAGAACATCTGGATGGAGTTGTTGCCGCCGGCGTTTCCGTTATAGTCAGAGGTGTAGTTGAACTTCATGGTCAGGATGTTCTCTGCGTTGTCCTCTCCGGCATAGGTGCTCTTCTCTGTCCATCCTGCGGCATCGCTGCCCACCCACGTGGTGCTGGCACAATACCAGAGATTCTTATACAGTGGTATGAGCGAATACTCGCCGCTGGCGATGATGTCCTCCAGACCCTGTAGCACTTCTGCCTTTGTAATGCCTGCCGGCTCCTTGCCGTAGACTCCTGTGTAGAAGAGGTATGCGCGTGCCATCATTGCCTTGGCGGCCCAGCGGGTGATGCGCCCGTCATTAGCAGATGATGCTGACTTGGGATAGGCGTCGGCAGGGATGTTCTCTGCGGCATACTTGAGGTCGTCGAATACTACGGCGTATACATCGTCGGGATTGGCCTGCGGGATGTTGGCTGTAGAGGGCTCTGTCAGCAGGGGTATGTTCTCAAACACGCGTAGCAGGTCGAAATAGAGTATTCCGCGCATGGCGCGTGCCTCGCCGATGAGCTGGCCTTTGGCAGCATCGCTGCTGAAGGTGATCTGGTCGGAGGAGAGGATGAGCTGGTTTACGCGGTAGATGGCGTTATAATAGCTGGTCCAGAGCGTGTTGTGCAGGTTCTGCTGTGAGTTGTCCTCGCTCATGTCGAAACGGTCTACGACGGCGGAGTTGCGGGCGTCGTTGTTGCCGGTTCCGCCGAAGCACTCGTCGGCACAGAGCTCTGAGAGATAGTGGAAGGCGAATGTAGGTCCGTCGGAGACGGTACGCTGCCATCCGTCGTAACAGCCAATGAGAGCGCGTGATGCTGCCGACTCACTGGTATAATAGTTTCCTGTCGTCCCTTCAGTCTTTGACTGAGTCTCAAGGAAACTCTCGCCGCACGATACAAGTCCAATCGTAGCGAGACCCATGGCGGCTATAGAAAATATCTTTGTCTTCATAATCGTATTCATCTGATTTTAGAACTTCAAGTTTACGCCGAAGAGGAAGGTTCGCGGACGTGGATAGTATCCATAGTCGATGCCTGAAACCCATCCGGCATTACCATAGCCGATTTCAGGATCCATACCGTCGTACTTGGTGAATGTGAGCGCATTCTGGACCTGGGCGTAGAGGCGGCACTGAGAGATATACTTGCACTTTATCAGCTTTGCGAAGTCGTAGCCGAGAGTGACGTTTGAGATGCGCAGGAAGTCGCCGTCCTGGATAAACAGGTCGGAGAACTGGTAGTTGATGTTGGTGTTCGTGACACGTGGAATCTTGTTGCTTGTCCCCTCACCAGTCCAGCGGTCGAGAATCTGGGTAGTATAGTTGGCCGTTGTCGTGCCTTGGTTGCGATATGTCTGCACAATCTTGTTGCCCACGGAACCGTTAGCTGAAACAGAGAAGTCGAGTCCCTTCCAGTCGAATCCCAGTGAGAATCCGTAGGTGAAGTCTGGCATACCGTTGCCGAGGTTTACCTTATCGTCGTCGTTGATGACACCGTCGTGGTTGATATCGTAGTACTTCACGTCACCTGGCTGTACGTTTGACTGCAGCACTCCGTTGCCGGCTGCAATCCAGTCGTTTATCTCCTGCTGGTTCTGGAAGATGCCTGCAGTCTTGAAGCCCCAGAAGTAACCGATGGGCTCGCCGTTGGATGCGCGGTAGAACTCTCCTGAGTTGTCGTAGAGCACTGATCCGCTCTCACCGTGGATGATGCCGTCCTCGTTGGGGATGTTTCCCACCTTATTATTATTATAGGCACCGTTCAGGTTGACATAGTAGCGGAAGTCCTTGCCGATGATGTCGTTCCATGCAAAGCCGAGCTCCACACCAGTGTTAACCACGTCTCCGCCATTGATATATGGCGCGCCTGTTCCCACTGTTGCCGGTACGGGAGGCTGTACGAGCCAGTCCTTTGTCGACTTGCGGTACCAGTCGAAGTTCACGTTCAGTCTCTGATTGAGGAAACGTGCATCGAAACCGAAGTCAAGCTGCTCGGATGTCTCCCATGTTATCTCGTCATTGCCGAGGCGTGAGGGCACTGCACCCCACTGGTCGGCGTCGGATCCGAGCTGGTTGCCGAAGTTATAGTAGTAGTTGTTGAAGGCCATGGGGGCAAGATACATGTAGTTGCCGATGTTTTGGTTGCCTACCTGTCCCCAGCTGGCGCGGATCTTGAAGTAGTCCATCACCTTTGTTACAGGCTCCATGAACTTCTCATTGGTGACGACCCATCCTGCCGAGATTGACGGGAACCATCCGAAGCGGTGCCCCTTGGCAAAGCGGCTTGAACCGTCGCGGCGTATAGTTGCCGTTGCCATATATGTCTCCTTGTAGTTCCAGCCCACACGTCCGAAGTAGGATACCATGCGCTCCTCGTCCCAGGGACTGCCGCTCACTGAGAGACCGAGCTCCTGGCTTGTAGCTGTTCCGTTACTCAGATAGGCATACTTCCAAGTTTCGAAACCGTCGCGCAGGCTTCCGTTGGCACCATAGATGCTCTGGCCTTCCGTGCGGTAGACCTCATAGCCGACCATTGCGTCGAAGTGGTGCTCCTTGATGTCGAACTGGTAGTTCAGCGTGTTGGTCCAGGTGATGCCGAAGCCGTCGCTTGCGCTCTGGGTTGCCCTTGTGCGAGAGTCGTTGTAGCTGTAGATGCTGAAGTGGTAGAGCGGGGTGAAGCTGCGATAGTTGTTGGAGTCGTACTTCACGCCGAGGGTAGAGCGTAGCTTCAGGTTCTTGATGAACTCAAACTCTGCGAATGCATTGGCAGAGACGGTCATGTTCTGCGTGTTGTTGTAGTTGTTCACCATCATCGACCCGTAAGGGTTGCCGTCGGCGTTATACCAGTCGCTGTCTGATGTGTCGTTGTATGGCAGTCCGTACTTGCCGTTGTCGCTGTAGACGGGAGCCAGCGGTGATGTGCCGAAGGCAGAGCGAAGCGTGTTGTTGTAGGCATTGCCCACGCCTACGCCGTTCTTCTTGTAGTAGATGAGTGACACCTGCTCGCCCACCTTCAGGAACTTGTCGATTACCTGATACTCGGAGTTTATGCGGAAGTTGTAGCGTGAATATCCTGACACGTCCTTTCCTCCTACCACGCCCTCCTGGTTCATGTAGCCCAGAGAGAAGGCATAGTTGCCCTTCTGGCTGCCTCCGCTGATGCTCAGGTTTGCGCTGTAGGTCTGGGCATTGTCCTTCAGCATCTCGTCAATCCAGTCGGTGTCGATCACACCGAGCTTGTTGCCCTCGGAGTCGTATCTCCAGATGCTCTTGTAGCTGTCCCAGTTGTAGGCGGCATTGCCGGAGTTGACGTTCTGCTCGTCCATGATGGTCATGTACTGCTGTGCGTTGAGCATGTTGATCTTGCGGGCTACGCTCTGTATTCCGAAATATCCGTCGAACGCAACTACGGCCTTGCCTTCCTTGCCGTTCTTCGTGGTGACGAGCACCACTCCGTTGGCCGACTGTGATCCGTAGATGGCTGCCGAAGCGGCGTCCTTCAGTACGTCGATGCTCTCGATGTCGGCAGGATTCAGCGTCGCAATGTCACCGCGTATGCCGTCGATGATATACAGCGGGCCGCTCGAGCCTGTGGTGCCCAGACCGCGTATGTTGACCTTCAGCCCCTCGCCAGGCTGGCCCGACTGTGAGATGATGGTCATACCGGGTGTCTGGCCCTGCAGGGCCTGCAGCGGGTTTGAGGTGTTCAGCTTGGCAACATCGTCGCCTTTCACCTGAAGGGTGGCGCCGGTGACAAGCTTCTTCTTCTGTACTCCATAGCCGATTACCACGACCTCGTCGAGAGACATGCGGTCCTCCTCGAGCTCGATGTTGAGCTGAGAACCTGTGATTTTCACATTCTTAGTGAGAAAGCCCACGTAAGAAACAACCAGAGTCTGGCCCTCTTCGGCCTCTACCGTGAAGTTACCGTCGAAGTCGGTAACTGTTCCCGCCTGGGTGCCCTGCACCTGGATCGTAGCACCTATAAGTGCTTCGCCATCGGTAGCAGAGACAACCTTGCCGGAAATCGGCTTGGCCATGAGAGCACCAAACATTGCCTGCATCGTGAACAGCGCCACGACAAGCAGAGCGAACTTTAGAGATGTTCTTCTCATACTTAACTGTAGTTTTTGGTTTAAAAGAATTATTTAATTAGTCGTTAGTCTGCTGCAAAAATAGCATATTTTTCGTTTCTAAAAGAAATGTTCACACAAAAAATGTGTGATTTTCACACTTTTTATCTTTTCCCCTTTATATATAAATAGGTGTAACTCCCTTATAAATTTTTTTTGTGCTTTTTTTCCCCAAGATGCAGGTGTACACAGAGTTTGATTACGACAAGGTCATCGAGCTCATCAATACTTATTCGCACAAAGTTTGGGTAAAAACGAAGGAATAACAATATTGTAATTTTTACACCTATTGGCATTTTTTTGCAAAAAAACTGTGGTTTTTGCATTGAAATGCCAATTTTGGTAAAAAAGTATCAATATTTATCAAGAAAAGTTTTCGGATTTTAATTTTTTTACTTTACCTTTGCAATCGATTTATTACGTACATTAATCTAAGTATAACTATCTAGTATGAATCAAAGCTTAAGAAAGACAGTGCTGATGGTGGGTGCATTTTCCCTTTTGGGACTGTGTTACTCGCCTAAAGCCTATGCCGCTGATGCAGTTCAGAACGTACAGCAGGCGAAAAAGATTACAGGTACTGTAGTCGATTCTCAAGGCCCCATTATCGGAGCCAGTGTTGTCGTGAAGGGTACGGCGAACGGTGTTGCAACCGACTTCGACGGTAACTTCTCTCTCAATGCCAATCCGGGTCAGACCTTAGTGATCTCTTACATTGGCTATGTCAATAAAGAGGTGAAGGTTACGGCAAATCAGACAAATTACAACATCACTCTTGAAGAGGACAAGCAGATGCTCGACGAGGTTGTGGTAGTTGGTTACGGTACGATGAAGAAGAGTGACCTCTCTGGTGCTTCTGCCACCCTGAGTGAGGAACAGCTGAAGGATGCTCACATCACTAACCTTGACCAGGCTTTCCAGGGTCGTGTTACTGGTGTGTCTGCCGTTCAGACATCTGGTGCACCTGGCTCAAGCTCTTCTATCCGTGTTCGTGGTCAGGCCACTATCAATGCTGGTGCAGAGCCTCTGTACGTCATTGATGGCGTGATTGTTCAGTCTACAGGACAGTCTGGTGCCGACTTCGGTCTGGGTGACAAGTTGGGTAACGGTCAGGTATCTACCATTTCTCCACTCGCAACAATCAACCCTGCTGACATCGTGTCGATGGAAATCCTGAAGGATGCATCGGCAACGGCTATCTATGGTGCACAGGGTGCTAACGGTGTAGTACTGATCACCACAAAGCGCGGTAAGGCTGGTGAGGCAAAGTTCACATACGACGGTATGGTGAATTGGTCGCGCCAGAGCAAGCGTATCGAGATGCTCAATCTGCGTGAGTTTGCTGAGTACTACAATGACCTCGTAAACCAGGGTGAACTGTCAAAGCCCGATCCTGCATATTCTGACCCCAGCGTTCTCGGCAAGGGAACAAACTGGCAGGACGCCGTGTTCCGTACTGCATTGCAGCACCAGCACCAGATTGGTATGCAGGGTGGTAGCGACAAGGTGAAATACTACGTCAGCGGTGGTTTCATGAATCAGGAAGGAACTTTGATTGGTAGTGACTTTAAACGCTACTCTCTGCGTTCTAACCTCGATGCCGAGCTGAAATCATGGCTGAAGATGGGACTTAACGTATCATTCAGTGAGACAAAGGAAGACCTTCTGAAGGCAGACCAGGATGAGGGTATCATAAACTACTCTCTGACCACTCCTCCTGACATCCAGATATACAATATCGACGGGGGCTATTCTTCAGTAAGCAAGGAAGGATTCACTAATCCTAACCCAATCGCAATGGCGTTGATGAACGACATCAACCTGAGGCGTCAGAAACTTAATGGTAATATCTTCTTTGATATAACTCCGATCAAGAATCTCACCTGGCACACAGAACTGGGCTGGGACCTTGGATGGAACCATGCGGAGACCTTCAACCCGACTGTTGACCTGGGTACTTACCATATCAGCAAGAATGAGGGTCGCGAGCAGAAGAACGAGAACAAATACTGGACATTCAAGAACTATGTTACCTATAATGGCAATATCGGTAAGCACAGCTTCACGGCAATGGTAGGACAGGAAGCATGGGAGTCTAAATGGAGCTACGTTTCAATCTTCAACACCGGTATGCCTCTTGACATCGTAAAGAACCCCAAACTCGGAACTGGCGAGCCAACTATCGGTTATGGATTCGGAAGTGCTGCAATGGCTTCTTTCTTCACTCGTGAAACATATAACTATGACAACCGATACATGCTCACATACACCTATCGTTACGATGGTAGCTCTAACTTCGGTCCTAACAAGCGCTGGGCAGGATTCCACTCTGTTGCTGCTTCATGGCGATTCTCTGAGGAGAAGTTCTTCGAGAATATCAAGAACAAGGGCATCATCACCAACGGTAAACTTCGTATCGGATGGGGTCAGACTGGTAACTCCAACATCGGAGGCTATAAGTGGGGCTCTGCGATGAGCACGATGAGCACGGCACTTGGTACCAGCTATCGTCCTGCCAACATCAAGAACCTCGACATCAAGTGGGAGACTCAGCAGCAGATCAATATCGGTCTTGACCTGAATTTCCTCAATGACCGCATCAACTTGGTATTCGACTGGTATAAGAAGACATCTAAGGACATGCTTATGCAGCTCATCCTGCCTTCGTTCATGGGAACAAGTGGAAATGCCTCTTCTGCACTGGCTGCTCCTTACGGAAACTATGGTGACATTGAGAACACTGGTTTTGAAATCGCACTTAACACCAGACCAGTAGAAACAAATAACTTCTCTTGGAACTCTGACATTCAGTTCTCAATCAACCGCAACAAACTGAACAGCCTGTCGAACTCAACGGCTCTGTTGGGTATGGGACAGTGGACTGACGTAGTGTCTCGTTCTATTGTTGGTGAGTCTCTATATAGTTTCTACGGCTATGAGGTTGAAGGTATCTATCAGAGCTTTGATGACATTATCAATTCACCGGTAAACACTCTTCAGCAGAACAACCCCATCGTGGAGAATGCCGACGGCACAAAGTCGTGGAGCAGAGACCCGAGTCGCTACAGCCGCTCGAATACAACATTTGTTGGTGATATCAAGTACAAGGACGTTAATGGTGACGGTATCATCGACGAGAACGATAAGACCGATATCGGTTCTCCACTGCCTAAGTTCACATTCGGATGGAACAATACCTTCCATTACAAGAACTTCGACCTTACTATATTCATCAACGGTTCGGTAGGCAATAAGGTGGGTAACTATATGAAGATGAAGCTCACCCACATGAATTCTGCTTGGACAAACCAGACTACCGATGTACTTAATCGTACGAAGCTTGTTGCCATTGATCCGACTGATGCAACATGGTATGAAAAAATCCAGAACGTTGCAGTGGCTAATCCCGGAGCCTCTATCCCACGTGCTTCTATCAATGATCCTAACGACAACGATGCTTGGAGCAGCCGCTATATCGAAGACGGCAGTTATGTTCGCCTGAAGAACATCACTTTGGGATATACTTTCGACACTAAGCTTATTAGGAAGATTGGTCTTACCAACCTGCGTCTCTCTTTAAGTGCCACCAACCTTTGGACTATTACAGGATATGATGGCTACGACCCTGAAATCGGTGCATCAACAGCAAGTGCTAACGTATTCGGACTCGATAACGGACGTTATCCTTCACCAACAAGTTTCTCATGTGCATTGAGCGTGTCATTCTAAATTATTATTATTATTGATATGAAAACAAAAATTAATATGAAAGCCATGGGTGTCGGAGTGCTCTTCTCTGCAGCCCTCATGTGCCTCACCTCTTGCGACGACTTCCTGGATCGCCCGACAGAGGATAACTATAATACGGATAACTATTATTCATCCGACGCAGCCTGCATCTCAGGTGTGAACTATCTGTACAATTCACCTTGGTACGACTTCCAGCGTGGTTTCATTAAGGTGGGTGAAGTGATGTCGGGAAATATGTACTGGGGTGGTGAACCATATATGAACTTCTCTGTAAATGGCACCAACGCTAACCTGATAGACATGTCATACTCACTTTGGGCAGTCATCGGTCACTGTTCAACAGTGTATCAGTCTATCAAGAATGCTACGGCATCTCAGGCTGTGAAGAACCAGTGCATGGGAGAATGCTTAGCCTGGAAGGCAATGGCCTATTTCTTCCTGGTACGTTCATTCGGCGATGTGCCCATCATTCACGATAACTCAGCAACGCTTGCTGCCGGCAACTACAATGAACTGTCGAAGGTGGAGAAAGCTGATGTTTACGATTACATCATCCTGACGCTCGAGAAGGCCATGGAGCTGCTTCCTAAGGAGAAGAGCACCACGGGTCGTATTGACTACTACTGCGCAGAAGGTCTGCTGGCAAAGGTCTATCTGACCAAGGCTGGCGTGAAGGGAAGCCTGAACAACGACGACCTGGCCAAGGCTGCCCAGTATGCAAAGGACGTTATCGACAACTCGGGCCGTACGCTGATGCCGGAATATGCTGACATCTTCCGTGGTTCGAACAATGTCAGCGATGAGAGTCTTTTCGCATGGCGCTGGACCGTAGGTGCAGAATGGACTTGCCAGAACTCGCTTCAGAGCGACCTCGGCATCGAGGGTATCTGTGAGGTAGGTAATGTCTGGGGTGGCTGGGCCGGCCCGTCTGCAGACCTGATGGAGGCTTTCGATGTGATCAAGATTGAAGGTACTGGCACTGAATCCCGTCTGAAAGAGTTCCCAAGCCCGGAAAGCCGTCCAGACATCGATAAGCGCCGCAAGGCTACTATGATGCTGCCCGGTGACGTATATCCTTACTTCTGGCGTGACAAGGGCGGACTGGACTATCTGAAATTCATATACGACAAGGACTACAATAAGTCGGCTACTGGACAACTGGAAGGTCCCTGTGGAACAAACAACGTGAAGCATCTCTATGGAAACACTGCTGACCACGTGGCTGAAATGGGTATTGCCGACGGTCGTATGGCTTCTGCACTGGCTACTCACATTCTGCGTCTTGCAGATGTCTATCTGGTATATGCTGAGGCAATGACGCTTCAAGGCAAGGGCAATGACGCTTCTGCTTGCCAAGCTTATAATAAGGTGCATCAGCGTGCTGTTCCTACAGCTGCTGCAGTAAACAATCTCACATTCGACATGATATGGAAAGAGCGCCGTAAGGAGTTCGCTGGTGAGGGTGATAGATGGTACGATTATGTTCGTCGTGCATATTACGATGTGGATGCATGTATAGCAGAACTGAAGAGCCAGCACCGCAATCAGTTGTGGAACTGCGATGCACTCTACAAGGCATACTATGAGTCAGACCGTACTATCTGGAACCTGACAACAGCTGATGGTACGGTAGAGTATAACTACGAAACCGCTGTTCCTAATGTCACAGTCAACTCGTTCGTACTTCCGTTCCCGACAGAGGATGTGGCTCTGAATCCAAATGTGGGTTCTAACGTTCCTCCTGTTCATGTGGACATTCGTGAATCTTATTCTTATTAATGAATTAAAATGCAATATAATATGAAAAAGCTTTTTAACAGGGCTTTGCTTGCCGTCGGTTTTGTTTCGCTCTTCAGCTCTTGCGTTGACGAGCCGGATAAATTTGAGTTGACGGGTGGTAAACCTTCCATTAACTATATACGTCTGCAGGATGTCAACTCCAAGGATTCACTTCTGGTGGAAGCATTCACATCGACCCCTATTTGTATCGTGGGTGAGAACCTGACGAGCATCAAGGAGATGTTCTTCAATGACGTCAAGGCAACTCTTAACACGAGTTATATCACCAATAATACTATGCTCCTCAATATCCCGAAAGATATACCAGGAAGCAACACAGGTAAGATATATATGGTGACAAGGGACGCCGACACTGTTACTTATGATTTCAAGGTTCTCGTTCCTGCTCCAGTGGTGTCAGCCATGAAGAATGAGTGGACAAAGGTAGGAGATGATGCTGTCATCACTGGTCAGTATTTCGTCAACGACCCAAACCAACCGCTTAGCATAACCTTTACTGGCATCGATAACTCTACCAGTATCAAGGTTCAGCCTGAGGATATAAAGTCGATCTCTCCTTCTCAGATTGTGTTCAAGGTGCCTGAGGGAGTAGAGGAAGGTCAGATAGAAGTAGCTTCCATCTATGGCACAGGAAAATCTAAGTTCTATTTCCACGACAGCCGCGGCCTCATCACCAACTTCGACGGAGCTACCGATGTCGTTCCTCAGGGATGGAATATCAAGGCTACCTACAGCGACGTAGACGGTGTTGACGGTCAGTACGTTCAGGTAGGTCCTGCAGAAACTGAAGGCGGATGGGTTGAGGATCTTAAACTCCCATTCTGGTGTGGTAATTGGAACGGTGATCCTATGAGTATCACGTCAGGTCCAGGTATTCCTCTGCGTAACTTCCTGGATTTCTCCAACTGGGAGAATATGTCATACAAGATGGAACTCTACATTCCAAAGTCTAACCCATGGTCGGCAGGTGCCATGCAGATACTCTTCGTGAACAACAAGCAATGTGCCAACGATTCTTGGCAAAACAATACCTACATCCACACAGGTGCTGACGGTGGTCTCGACCTGCCTCGTGCCCTGTATAATCCTTGGAAGGATTCAGGTTCTTTCGATACTGGTGACGAATGGATTACGGTAACTATCCCTCTGACGGACTTTATCTATAACGATGATGGTAGTAAAGCTAAGAGTCCAATGAGCGAGAGCTCTTTTGACAGCTTTATCATCTGGCCAATCAACGGCGGTGTCACTGGTTCGACTTGTACACCAATCTTCCGTTATGACAATATCCGCGTTGTTCCCAATCTCTAATTACTTAAGTTAACGACAATGAAAAAGAATAATATCTTTTCAGCCATCTTGACGATGTGCTTAGTGCTGACAGGAGCAGTCTCCTTTACAGCATGTAGCAATGATGACCTTGACACTAACCAGTATGTTACAGGTGTTGGTCTCAACGTGTACGGTCCTACTCCGGTGATGCGCGGCGGTACTCTCCGCTTCCTCGGAAGTAACCTCGACCAGATTTCACAGGTAGAGATTCCTGGTGTAGCCCCCATCACCAATATTGAGGTGATTAAGGCTGGTGTGCCCAGCGAGATCCGTATCGTAGTGCCTCACGACGGTCCTCAGCCAGGACTTGTTAAACTCACTGCTAAGAACGGTGCTACTATTACAACCGTTACAGAGTTGAATTTCACAGAGGGTCTTAATCCAGCAAACATCACAATGACAGCTTCGGCAATGCCGGGTGAGACAATACGCCTATCGGTGCCGGAAAGTGGGGACGACTATCTCGACATCATTCACATGGTTGAGTTTGCTGGTGGCGTACAGGTGGGTGAGAATGATTTCACCGCCCATACACGCTACGTCATAGAACTTGTGGTTCCCGAAGAGGCAAAGACGGGAAAGTTGAATCTTTATACTGCCGATCTTACAGCAACAGAAGTAGATCCTACCAGTATAGATTATCAGATTATCTCTACAGAAAAAGCCATTGAGGTTGGAGTACCATCTGTTACAAAGATTGCTTCACCTCGTGGCGAGGCCGAAGCTCAGGGTTCAGTGATAGCAAAGGCTGGGGAGACAATCACGGTAACAGGTAACTATTTCAACTTGATCAATGAGGTTAAGGTGAACGGTGTTAAGGCAAGCGAATTTGAGGCTACAAAGACTTCTGTTAGCTTTGCTCTGCCAGAAGAGGCTGCCGACGGTGCTGTCACCTTCATTACAAAGTCTGAGGTTGAGATTCCAGTTGGTAATATTATCACTGTTAAGCCTACTAATTGTGTGGCAACTCCCAATCCTGTAAAAGCTCTTAAGACACTTCAGATTAATGGTGATGACATGGATCTGGTCGTTGATGTCGAGTTTGCTGATGCCAGCGGTGAATACTCTCTCACCAGCAATGAGAACGTCGGCAATACCACACAGGCTTATGCCGTGATAGTTCCTGCAAAGGCTATTGAAGGGACCTTGAAACTTGTTATGGCAAATGGTATCCGTATTGACGTTCCGTTCACATTGGTGAAGCCAGTTGTAACAGGCTATGACAATGCTACTGTAAGTGCTGGTGGTGTGCTGACTATTCAGGGTACTGACCTCGACTTGATTACGAGCGTACAGTTTGGTGAAGGAACTACTGACGTTGCTGTTTTGGGTGCTGTTGATGGAAAGAGCATAACATTGAATGTGCCAATGGACGCAAAGTCTGGTGCACCTACGTTGAAATTGGCTAATGGTACAAGTATTGAAGGAGAGCAACTGGCCATTAATGAGGCTCTGTTCTGCTATGCTACCCAGACTCCTGGTGAGGAAGATGAAGTGAAGGCAGGCAATAGCATGCTGTTTGTCGTGTCCAATGGTGATAAGCTGACAGGTGTTGAAATCAATGGAACACCATGCCAGTGGATTCTCACAGGTCAGGATAAGGATCAGCTTATCATCGGTATTCCAGATAGTGCAGGCAAGGGCTCTAAGGTTCGCCTGATCTCTTCTAACGGTGAAATTACATATACTATCGACATTATTCCTAATACTGAGGTGACAACTGTTCTTTGGACAGGTATGGCAGACCTTGCAGGATGGTCATGGAACTGGCAGATTGGTGACGGCACTTTAGGTGCTGGCAATCCAAAGATGTTCGTTGATATGGATCTCCAGGAGGGTGACATTATCCGCTTGTATGCTACTGCTTACAACGAGTGGTGGCAGGTACAGTTCTTCAATGGTCACTGGGAAGGACAGAATGAGATAGGTAATGCTACAGGTCTGAACAATGGCAATAACATCAATTCAGGTATATATAATCTTGATGAGCATGGAGGTGCTATTGAAATTCCTGTTACTGCTGCGCTGCGTGAGCAGTTGACCACTCTGAATGACTGGGGATACTGCTGGATCTTGCAAGGTGAGGGTATCACTATCACTAAGATTGCTGTTACGCACTACAACTCACTGGAAACAACCGTTTGGCAGGGAGAAGCAGTGGCCGACGACTGGGGCAACCAGCCCACACTCCTTTCCGATGGCGGCACAGAACTCCTGGAGGCTGGCCTGAAAGTTGGCTCTATCCTGCGCATCTATCTCACTCCGACGGATTCTTCATGGAACTGCCAGGTATGGGATGGTCACTGGAAAGGTCAGTGGGCAGGTTGTGACTTCAGTTCTGGCAACTGGGATCTCAGCGAGCACAATGGCGCTATTGAGGTACCTGTTACTCAAGACATCTATAATAGCATTACGACTGTCGAAGGCTGGGGAAACTCGTTTATCCTTAATGGTGATAACGTAATCTGCACCAAGGTGACAATCGAATAAAACTACAATTTATTAATAGAGGCGCAGTGTAATAACTGCGCCTCATTTTTTCTCAACGACTAATATTTAATATGAAACGCTTACATTTCTTACAGACTTTATTTGCTTCCGTGGTTCTGGTTGCCTGTGGCAGTAGTGGCGGTGATGATCCAGAGCCTATACCAGCTCCGCCTACACCTACAGTTACTGCACCAACCGTAGTGTCGACAACTCCTGCTAATAATGCAACAGATATCTCAACAGGAGTTACAAACATTCAGGTTGTCTATGATAAAGATGTCCTTATGTCATCCGATGCCAGTTTGCAACCTAAAGTTTCGGGTGCAACGCTCTCTGGCTCGGCATCAGTAAGTGGCAAAACCTTAAGTTTTGCTGTAAACTGCTCAGATTATGAGACAAAGGTGACTATAATCCTGCCCAAGGGACTCATCGGTGTCACTGGAGCTCTGGCAAGTGAGTATACTTTTAGTTTTACTACTGCTAAGAAACCGGTGATTTCAGATAACGATGCAGTAGCCCTTGCAAAGAAGTTAGGATGGGGATGGAATCTTGGCAATCATTTTGATACCAGTTCCGGTGAAGACGGCAAGCATCCACAGTGGGGCTATTGGGACAACGCCAAACCAACTCAGACTCTCTACACCAATCTGAAGAAAGCTGGTGCCAGCACAGTTCGTATTGGTGTTACTTGGGGTAACTACCAGAATACCACGACCTGGGACATTGAGGAAGACTATATGGCAGAAGTTAAGCAGAACGTGGAGTGGGCTGAGGCAGCTGGTCTGAATGTCATTCTGAATTTGCATCACGATGAGTATTGGCTCGATATCAAAGGTGCTGCTAACAGTAGTAATATCAATACTGCCGTCAAAGACCGTATTGAGAAGACATGGAAACAGATTGCAGAGGCTTTCAAAGATAAAGGTGACTTCCTATTCTTCGAATCGTTCAATGAAATCCAGGACGGAAACTGGGGTTGGGGCGACAATCTTAAAGATGGTGGCAAGCAGTACAACACACTCAATGAGTGGAACCAACTTGTAGTCAATACCATTCGTGCTACTGGTGGAAAGAATGCCACACGATGGATCGGTATTCCTGCCTATGCATCAAGTCCCTCATTTGCACTGGAGAATAGTTTTGCCCTGCCTAACGATGCCGCCAACAAGATAATGGTGAGTGTACACTTCTATGACCCAAATACCTTTACCTTAACACCTGAGAGCAATGGTGGAAAGTCGGAGTGGGGACATACTGCTGCTTCAGGAAAGGCACAGTCAGGAAGTAACGAAGAGCACGTAGTGGAAATCTTCCAGAAGCTTCAGGAAAAGTACATCGCTAAGAATATCCCCGTATATATCGGTGAGTATGGTTGTGTGATGCATAAGAACGACCGTTCCAACCTCTTCCGCAACTATTATCTCGAATATGTTTGCCGTGCAGCCCACACTTACAACATGCCACTCTGTATATGGGACAACAACTCCGAGGGTGGAGGCGATGAGCATCATGGATACTTCAATCACAATGACGGAACTTACTTGAACAATATGGAATCACTTGTGCAGACCATGATTAAGGCTGCCACCTCGGACGATGCCAACTATACGCTCGAATCTATTTATAATAATGCACCGAAATGAGGATAAAGAAAAATAGTATTCTTTTGATGTTCCTTGCTGCATTTGTGAACAACAGCTGTGGGGGAGATGGGGATGATCCTCAGCCTGCCCCTATAGCTCCTGCAGTCACAGCACCAAGCGTAGTCGCTACGACTCCAACCAATAATGCCACAGACATTGCTATTGGTACGGTCAGCGTTAAAGTTGTCTATGATAAGGACGTAATGATGTCTTCTGATGCCAGCCTTCAGCCTAAGGTCTCTGGCGGTACTCTATCTGGCTCTACGGCTATAAGCGGGAAGACACTGAGTTTCTCAGTCAACTGTCCTGACTACGAGACTAAAGTGACGGTGACACTTCCTAAAGGACTTATCGGGGTAACGGGTGCCTTGGCAAGTGATTATTCTTTCAGTTTCACAACCGCCAAGAAACCTGAGGCACATAGTGCCAATATCGATAGTGCTCCTGTTATAGCCTCTACAGATCAGGCACTGAAACTTTATAGTTACTTCAGAGAGCAATATGGGCAGAAGGTGATATCCAGTGTGATGGCTAACGTGAACTGGAACAACGATTGTGCCGAAAAAGTGTATAAACTGACGGGCAAGTATCCTGCCATGAACTGCTATGACTTCATCCATGTGTGCTTTTCACCAGCCAACTGGATTGACTACACTACAATCAAACCTGTACAGGATTGGGTCAATAGTGGTGGCATCGTACAGTTAATGTGGCATTTCAATGTGCCTAAGAGTGAAGGTTCGACAGATTACACTTGTACACCAAGTGAGACTAAATTCAACGTTGTTAATGTCTTTACTGAGGGTTCTTGGGAGAATAAATATTTCTATTCCCAGATGGACAAAGTAGTAGAGACTATATTAAAACTTCAAGAAGCAGGCATTGCTGCCACTTGGCGTCCCTTCCATGAGGCTGCAGGTAATGCCACAGCCAAGCAGCAGGCCGGATGGACCAAATCTTGGTTCTGGTGGGGCTACGACGGGGCAGAGACATATAAGAAACTGTGGGTTACAATGTTCGACTACTTCAAGCAGAAGGGTATCAAGAATCTTATCTGGATATGGACTACGCAGAACTATAACGGCAGCAGCAGTCAATATAACCAGGATACAAATTGGTATCCTGGCAATCAATATGTTGACATCGTTGCACGTGACCTCTATGGTTATACAGCTGCCCAAAACAATCAGGAGTTTTCTGAGATTCAGACAGCTTATCCAAATAAGATGGTAGTATTAGGAGAGTGTGGCAGAGGCGATAATGGTGATCCAGGTAAGATAGGTGACTGCTGGACAGCAGGAGCCAAATGGGGACACTTTATGGTTTGGTATCAAGGGGGACAAGGTTCTACCGATACAATGTGCAGTGACAGTTGGTGGAAGGCTGCTATGTCTGATGCCAATGTTATCACTCGTGATCAGGTGAAATATTAAACAAACCCTAAGATGAATAAGATTTCTCTGACAATAGCTGTTGTCGCAGTCGCTATGATAGTAGGCTGTAACAATCATAATGGTAGTAAAAATGATCCGATTGCTGACACAGGACGTACACAGCGAACGGAGAACTTGCTTGAGAATCTGAAAGCCTATGGTGACAGTGGCGTTTATATGTTCGGTCATCATGACGATACTGTATATGGCATTGGTTGGGAGGCTGATTATGCTAACGACTCTACTGTAGGTGCGAAATCTGACGTAAAATCCGTATGCGGAGATCTACCGGCAATCTTATCTTTCGACCTGGGGCATATTGAACTTGGTGAAGATAAGAATCTTGATGGTGTACCCTTCGAACGCATAAGGAAAGAGATTGTCAACCACTTTGACCACGGAGGATTAGTTACACTTTCTTGGCATTTGAATAATCCACTTTCAGGTGGAACTTCATGGGTGGCTGATTCGCTCAAAGATATTGAGAGAAATACCGTTGCTGCGGTGCTGGAAGGTGGAGAGAAGCATGACCAGTTCATGGGATGGCTCGACAAAGTTGCTGATTTCATTAATTCGCTTGAGACTCCTTATGGTGTAAAAATCCCTGTAATGTTCCGTCCTTGGCATGAACATACAGGCAGCTGGTTTTGGTGGGGGCAGGACTTCTGCACAGCAGAGCAGTACAAGGCGCTCTGGCAAGTGACTGCAGAGAGACTGAAGGATAAGGAGGTGGCAAACGTTCTGTTGGTATACTCTCCAGGTACAGAGCCAGACGGCAATCCAGATAAGTATTTGGAGCGTTATCCAGGCGATGACATTATTGATATCCTAGGACTTGATGCCTATTGCTCTGCACCTGATGCTGATAGTGTTCAGATTGCAGGCTATGTCCAAAAGCTTGATAAGAATTTGAAAATGGTCTCTAAAGTTTCTAAGCAGCATAGCAAGGCTATGGCTTTGACAGAAACTGGCTATGAGGGAATAAAAACTGCTGATTGGTGGTCGGCAACTCTTGCACCAGTGCTCAGAAAATATCCTGTCAGCTACGTCTTGGTATGGCGTAATGCAAGGGAGAGGCCTTCACACCACTATGCACCATATCCTGGTCATCTTTCTGGATCGGATTTCGTGAAGTTCTATAATCTTAGTGAGACACTATTTCTGCATGATGTAAATGCACTTTATCTGAAGCGATAATCAGCAAGATCCTTATAATAAAATATCGCGGCTCATATTGAGTCGCGATATTTTTATTTATTAATAATTAATACGGTCTTATTACTTTGCCTCTTCCTCATCCTTGATGGTGCGTCCCATAGTGAGATAAGCTGTAGGAGCAGCGATGAAGAGTGAAGAGAGTGTACCGAATACAACACCTAGGATCATTGCGAATGAGAACGAACGGATAGAGTCACCGCCAAGGATGAAGATGGCGAGGAGCACGATCAGGGTCGTTACAGAGGTGTTGATGGTACGGGCCAGTGTCTGGTTCAGTGAATCGTTGAACAGCTGCTGACGGTCACGCTTGCCATAGAGACCGAGGTTCTCACGGATACGGTCGAATACTACCACCTTATCGTTGATAGAGTAACCGATCACGGTAAGGATGGCACCGATGAACACCTGGTCGATCTCAAGCGACATTGGAACCCAGCCCCAGCAGATAGAGTAAACACCGATTACGAGCAGAGCGTCGAGAGCAAGAGCTACAACGGCACCTACTGAGAATGCAAGGTTACGGAAGCGGAGCAGGATGTAGAGGAAGATGGCAATCAGGGCGATGATAACACTGATGATAGCACCATAAGTGATATCCTTAGCCACTGAAGGACCTACCTTTGCAGAACTGATGATAGAACCACCCTCACGAACGTCTGGGTTCTTGAAGGCATTAACGTCAGCCTGACTTACGAGACCAGCCTTCTTCAGAGTGTTGAAGAGGATGTCCTCTGCCTTATCGTCAACATCAGGGTTGTTTGACTCGATATCCCAGTTGGTAGAGATACGTACGGTCTTTCCGTCAGCACCAAGGGCGATAACAGATGTGTTGGCCTCCTGACCCTGGTTCTCACCCATTGTGTTGATGAATGCACCGGCCATTGCCTGACGTACAGTCTCTACTGGTGTCTCCTTGTCGAGAGTTACTACATAGTTACGACCACCGGTGAAGTCAATGCTCTGGCTCAGTCCGCGAACTGCAAATGAGATAACGCAGATGAGTGCCATTGCACCCCAGATGGTATAGGTCTTCTTATACATGCCCATGAAGTTGTACTTGGCATTCTGCATAAGATTCTTTGAGTAGCCTGTTACGAAGGTGAGATCGGTCCACTTGTCCTTCTTCAGCATGTGGTCGTAAACCAGACGGGTCATGAACACTGCTGTGAAGAATGAAACGAGGATACCTACAATCCAAGTTGTAGCGAAGCCCTTTACAGGACCTGTACCGAAGTAAAGCAGGATCACACCGGTGATAAGTGATGTGAAGTTAGAGTCGAAGATGGCGCTGAATGCGTTAGAGTAACCCTTGTTGAGAGCCTCCTTAACACTGAGACCCTTCTTCAGCTCTTCCTTGATACGCTCGTAGATAAGCACGTTAGCATCCACCGCAGTACCCAGTGTCAGTACGATACCGGCGATACCAGGCATTGTCAGGGCTGCCTGGAACGATGTGAGGATACCCAAAGTGAAGAACAGGTTGAACAACAGGGCGATATCCGAGAGAAGACCAGGGATAAAGCCGTAAAGCATAATCATATAGATCATCAGAAGCACGAATGCCACGATGAATGAGATGATACCCTGCTGGATTGACTGTGCACCGAGTGACGGTCCTACAACCTCCTCCTGAACGATACGTGTAGGAGCAGGCATCTTACCAGAGTTCAGAGTGTTGGCAAGGTCCTTGGTGTCCTCGATGGTGAAGTTACCAGTGATCTGAGAGTTTCCTCCGTCAATCTGAGTGAGGATACGTGGAGCAGAGTAAACGGCATCGTCGAGCACGATAGCTACTGCCTTGCCGATGTTCTGCTTAGTGATCTGGCTCCAGCGGCGAGCACCGTCTGAGTTCATCTGCATTGATACGCATGGGTGACCCATCTGGTCGAAGTCGTCCTTACCGTTGGTAATCACATCACCCTCCAGTGGAGCACGGCCTGAAGGCTCTGTAATCTTCAGGGCATAGAGCTCGAAGATGTCGCCCTTGGTGCTCTCACCGCCAAAGGTCTCTGCCTTGGCACCCCAGCGGAGCTTCAGCTCTGCAGGGAAGATACGGCCTGCGAGATCTGAGTAGATAATCTTGTTAACCTCAGCAGTATCGCGGGCATTTGCATAACCAACTACAGCGAGTGTGTTACCCTGTGTAGGCTGGAAAATTGAGAAGAGAGGATTCTGCTTCTTTGCAAGCTCTGCTGCCTTGGAGTCTGTAGCCTTGGTGTCTTTCTTAGCCAACTTAGCGGCGAGGTCACCTGCAGCTGCCTTTGCTGTATCTGCCTTAACTGTATCAGCAGCCTCTGCTGCAGGCTCTGTGAATGCTGTGTCAACTACCTCACCATCCTGAGCGGCATAACGGCTGTTGAGCTGAGCCAGCAGAGGAGTGATCTCCTGTGAGTTGTATGTCTCCCAGAACTCAAGGTTGGCAGAACCCTGGAGGAGCTTACGTACACGCTCCGGCTCCTTGATACCAGGCATCTCGACCATGATACGGCCAGCCTGACCTTCAAGCTTCTGGATGTTGGGCTGAACAACACCGAACTTGTCGATACGGTTACGAACTACGTTGAAAGAGTTGTCTACTGCCGACTGTACCTCGTCACGGATGGCGCGCTCTACTTCGGCATCTGTGCTCTGGGTGCTTACCTTGCCCTTCATCTGCTGAGTAGCAAAAATGGCAGCGAGGGGACGACCCTGAGCCTCTTGTTTCCAATACTTCACGAACAGAGAGATGAAATCATCCTGACTTGTCTCTTCTTCCTTCTTTGCCAGTTCCATTGCCTTCTTGTAGGCTGCATCGGTCTTGTGGTCTGCAAGTACGTCAACCACGTCGGGTACTGACACCTCAAGAATAACGTTCATACCGCCTTTCAGGTCAAGACCCAGGCCGATTTCCATCTCACGGCACTGCTTCAGAGAATAGATGCCCATATACACCTTCTCGTTGTTGATTGAGTCGAGGTACTCCGCACCTGCCTCCTCGCCCATGGCAGCAGCCTTACTCTCGTAGTGGCGTGTCACGAATGAGAAGGAAAGGTAGAAGCAGCACACGAGAACCAAAAGCACTGCGATAAATTTTACAATTCCTTTGTTTTGCATTTTAATTTTTGATGTTATTTATTGTTATTTAATTCTGTTCGCGCATATTTTAGCGTGCAAATATAGACATTTTTTCGCACGTGGGAAAATTTCTTGCTGAAAAAAGCACTTTTTTTAAGGATTTCTATCCATTTTAACCCAACAAAGCACTGGATAGTGGTCACTTGCATCCATTTTTGAGTCGATTTCACATTTTTGCGGATTGAAATGGTCGGAGCACAGAATATGGTCAATTCTAACGAAAAATCCTTTCTGATTATATGACAAACCGATACCTTTCCCTGACTCTACGAAACAGTCGTGAAGACCTTGGGCTATCGTTCTGCGAGAGTAGGAGATAGGGGAGTCGTTGAAGTCGCCACATACGATGATGGGGTATTGTCTGTGATTCTCGATATATTCATGAACGATATCAGCCTCTGGAGCTCTCTTGGCAGCAGAGTTGGAAAGCTTTTTAATTAGCATAGCAGACTCTTCGCGGGCTGTGTCACGCTCCATCTTGCCCTTGAGTATTCGTTTATACTTGGTCCGGTCTTCATTTGAGAGATGGGTTCCTTCAAGGTGGTTGTTTATTACTAAGAGCGTGTCGCCATTGTCGAGCTTAAGATAATATGCTACCGAACCGTTAGCATTGGATTTGTAGTAAATCCGCTCTTTCTTGAGAATAGGAAACCGGGTGTGGATTCCCACACCGTTCATGCCTTGGGCGCCATTACAGAAGATTGTTGTGTCGTTATAGTCGTATATCTTCTTGTATCTGTGCATGACGAATCTTCGCCATGTGTCGGCATCTTCCTGTAGGCAGACGATATCTGCCTGCTGTCGCTTAAGGTAATTATAGACCGTGTCGAAGCCGTCCTCGTATTTGTAGTTGCCTCCATATTGGCATACGTTGTAGGATATTATCTTAAGTGAGCCTTCTTCTGCCTCCTTGTGCAAGTTTATAGGCATGTACAGAGTGATGGGCAGATAGGCTAAGAGGTAACCTCCGATGGGAATCCATGCTTTCTTCCATTTGAACGTGAGCCAGAAGAAAAGGAACAGCATATTGACTACCAGAAAGAGCGGGAATGCCAGATTCAGGCACGAGAGTATGGGGTATTCGGCGGGATTGAACCTGTCGGAATATCCTGACAATAACATCAAAATGACGGTTGCTAGATTTGCCCCCGCCACAAGATTGATGGTAAATGTCTTGAGTTGCTTTATCATTGCTTGCTTGCTTCAAAGAGTTTCTGTTTCTCCTCCTTTGTCAGACTGTCGTAGCCGCTCTTGCGGATCTTGTCGAGTATTGCGTCGATTTCCTCCTGATTAGCTCGCTTACGGGCATTGTATTCCATATCTGCTTCCTTGGAGCCGCCTTTCTCTGCATGCATGTTGGGCTTGGGGCGCTGCCTGTTCTGGCTGCTGCCGTTATGCTGGCGCTGGTCGAAGCTGCGCTTCAGGTTCTCAAAGAACTGCTGACCACGGCTTCTGTCAAAACTCGAATTAGGATGGTTGTTCCAGTATCTTATCATAAGGAATCCGAAGAGCATGCCTCCCAAATGGGCAGTGTGCGCTACACCGTCGGCAGAAGTGCCAAGGGCAGAGAAGAATTCGATAGCCACATATCCCATGACAAACCATTTCGCCTTGATGGGAAACGGGAACGGAATGATAAAAAGCCGCTCGTTGGGGAATGTCATACCGAATGCTAAGATCACGGCATATACGGCACCGGAGGCACCGATGGTGGTCCAAGCGTTCAGCTGATGGCTTAGCTGGTGTCCTACGGCTATGAGTTCACCAATTCCAATGCCAGGAGCCTGCTCTGAAATAGTGAGGTAGAATGAGCCAAATTGGGCTATCTCCTGCAATAATCCTGCACCGATACCACATGTGATGTAATAAAAAAGGAATTTCTTGGGTCCCCATACATTTTCTATGACACATCCAAACATCCACAATCCGAACATGTTCGAGAGAATATGCATGAAGTTGGCATGAAGGAAAAGATATGTCACAAATTGGTACAAGTGGAAATTGTCTGCCATGAAAAAGTGCAGACCTCCGATATTGGCAAGATCGATTCCCCGCATTTGGAGAACTAAGGTTGCCAGAAAAGCGATGCCGTTGATAATCAACAGATTCTTCGTTATTACTGGAATGCGAAACATCATCCTGTTTTTATTTTTGTAAATTGTTTGTTAAAGCCCAATATAAGGCACTCTTGCATTTATGGGCGCAAAATTACGAAAATAATCTCTTTTTTTGGTCAAATTATAGCGTTAAACAACTATTTTTCATTAAAAAAGTGATTTTTTCTGATTTTTTGTTGTTTTTTTAAATAGTTTGCACTATATTTGCGAAAGATTTCGATGAAAATTATTATTTTTACTCATTAAATACTTTTAAATTACAACATTATGAACAAAACAGAATTGGTAGAGAAGATTTCGGCAGGTGCTGGTATCTCTAAGGTTGACGCTAAGAAGGCTCTTGAGGCAACGGTTGCAGCTATTAAGGATGCTCTTGTAAATGGTGATAAGGTTGCTCTTGTTGGTTTTGGTACATTCAGTGTAAACGAGCGTCCTGCTCGCGAGGGTATCAATCCACTTACAAAGCAGAAGATTCAGATCGCTGCAAAGAAGGTTGCAAAGTTCAAGCCAGGTGCTGAGCTTGCTGACGCTCTCTAATCGTTGAATTGTAAGAAAAAATTAAGGGGATCCGAAAGGGTCCCCTTTTATTTGTTCTTTTACTATATTTACTTAGGCTGCTTGCCGATATAGGCGAGAATACCTCCGTCAACATATAGTATATGGCCGTTGACTGCGTCAGAAGCATGTGAAGCAAGGAATACAGCAGGACCACCAAGCTCAGAAGGATCGAGCCAACGTCCGGCAGGTGTCTTTGCACAGATAAAGCTGTCGAATGGATGACGGCTTCCGTCTGGCTGACGCTCACGGAGAGGAGCTGTCTGCGGGGTAGCGATATAGCCCGGGCCAATACCGTTACACTGGATGTTGTACTCACCATACTCAGAGCAGATGTTACGTGTGAGCATCTTCAGACCGCCCTTGGCTGCTGCGTAGGCAGATACTGTCTCACGGCCAAGCTCAGACATCATAGAGCAGATATTGATGATCTTACCTTCACGGCGCTCCATCATCTCAGGAATAACGGCTGAGCTTACGATGAACGGACCAACGAGGTCGATGTCGATGACCTGCTGGAACTCTGCACGCTTCATCTCATGCATAGGAATGCGCTTGATGATACCTGCATTGTTTACGAGGATGTCAATCTGACCTACTTCGGCATGGATCTTCTCTACGAGAGCCTTTACAGCGTTCTCGTCTGTCACGTCACATACATAACCCTTCACATTCTCGATGCCTGCCTCCTTATAGTTGGCAAGACCGCGCTCAAGAGCTGCTTCGTTAATGTCGTTGAAAATAATGTTTTTGATACCAGCGGCTACAAATGCCTTAGCGATGTTGAAACCGATTCCATAAGAAGCTCCTGTAATCCAGGCGTTCTTACCTTCTAGTGAAAATAGATTTGCCATAATTGTTTGTTTTTAGAAGTTGTTTAAGAAGTTGGACGACTCGGATTCGAACCGGGAATGACAGAACCAAAACCTGTAGTGTTACCATTACACCATCGTCCAATTGCGGGTGCAAAGTTAGTAAAAATTTGGCAAACAGCCAAATTTTTACTAACTTATCTTATTTTACAATAAGAAGATAATAGTTCTTCTTGCCTTTTTGAGCTAAAAGATATTTACCGTCGATGAGATCTTCGGAAGTAATTTCGCGATTCTGGTCGGTGAGTTTCTCCTTGTTGAGAGAGACGCCTCCGCCCTGTACCATCTTGCGCATCTCGCCTTTCGACGGGAATACAGGTGCTACTGTAGTGAGCAGTTCGATGGCTGGCTGACCAAGCTGGTCGCGACTGATTTCGTGCTTCTCTACACCGTCGAAGACATCGAGGAATGTCTGCTCGTCGAGTTTCTCAAGTGCTTCCTTCGTCGATTTTCCGAAGAGTATGTTGCTGGCCTCAATAGCCATGTCAAGGTCTTCCTTGGAGTGAACCATCACTGTCACTTCCTCAGCAAGACGCTTCTGGAGAACACGACGGCCAGGATCCTGCTTGTGCTCCTCTACGAGGGCATCGATTGTCTCCTTGTCGAGTGACGTGAAGATCTTAATATAGCGCTCTGCATCTTCGTCAGACACATTCAACCAGAACTGATAGAAGCGGTATGGAGTCGTGCGGTTACGGTCGAGCCAGATGTTACCGCTCTCTGTCTTGCCAAACTTCTTACCGTCGCTCTTGGTGATAAGAGGGCAGGTGAGTGCGAATGTCTCTACCTCATTTCCGAGAGTACGGCGGATAAGCTCTGTGCCGGTAGTCATGTTACCCCACTGGTCGTTACCTCCCAGCTGAAGCTTTACTCCATAGTGCTGGTAGAGATACAGGAAGTCATAGCCCTGGAGGAGCTGATATGTGAACTCTGTGAATGAGAGACCGTCGCGAGCAGTACCGTTCAGGCGCTGCTGCACTGACTCTTTGGCCATCATATAGTTTACTGTGATGTGCTTGCCTACCTCACGTGCGAAATCGAGGAAGGTGAAGTCTTTCATCCAGTCATAGTTGTTTACCATCAGAGCGGCATTTGCCTCTTTCGACTCGAAGTCGAGGAATTTCGCCACCTGCTTCTTGATGCACTCCTGATTGTGGTAAAGGGTCTCATTGTTGAGAAGGTTGCGCTCCTGACTCTTGCCTGATGGGTCTCCGATCATACCGGTAGCACCACCCACGAGGATGACGGGTCGGTGCCCACAGCGCTGCAGGTGACGGAGCATCATGATACCACAGAGGTGACCGATATGCAGAGAGTCTGCTGTAGGGTCTGTTCCAAGATAAGCTGTCACCATCTCCTTCTGGAGGAGTTCCTCTGTGCCTGGCATCATCTGTGCCAGCATTCCACGCCATTTTAGTTCTTCAACAAAGTTCTTAATCATCGAATGATTCTTTTTATTAATGAATAATTATGTTGCGGGGCTCCGATTTCTCGGGAAACTTACGGCACGGGATCATATCCTGAGCCACCCCATGGGTTACATCTTAATATCCGCCACACTGCCAGATAAAGCCCTTTTATCGGTCCGTGCTTTCTTATTGCCTGTTTTGCATACTCGCTGCACGTAGGAGTGAATCTGCATGATGGCGGGGTAAAGGGTGATATGCACGTCTGGTAGAACACTATCGGGATGCAGAGCAGGAAAGACAGTGCTTTCGAGATACCTCTTATTATACTCTTCAAGATATTCATACTCTCTCTGCCACTTTTCCCAAAAGAAGCCTGACACTGCTCTCCACCTGAGAACTGTCACATAGTTCGTCTGCAAGCCATATAAATGCCGCAGCCACCTGTTTCCCTTCAGGCACGCTTCCCAGAAGAATATTCTTGTGGTGGCGGTAGGCTTCGCGTATCTGGCGCTTCACCCTGTTGCGCTTGACGGCTCTTTTGAAATGCCGTTTCGACACGCTTATCATTATTTGTACGGGCTCTTCGCCTTCATCGCGGTCTTTCTCCATATACACAACCCTCAGTGGAAAGGCAGAGGTGGAGTGACTGTTGCCTTTGCTGAAGAGCTGCTCTATCAGTTTCCGGCTGACGATGCGCTCTTTCTTGCTGAATGTGGCAGATGCGAGACCCGTCATTATATTAATAAGGTGTAATTAACCTTGCTTTTCTATCAGATAGTGCTGCAGTGCACCTGTCATTGAGGGATATTTCTCCGACGGAGCTTCGATGTCAAGGCGAAGGCCGGCCTCTTTGGCTGCCTTTGCTGTCGTAGGACCGAAGGTGGCGATGGCAATATTGCCCTGCTTGAAGTCAGGGAAATTCTTGGTGAGAGCCTCAATTCCAGAAGGACTGAAGAATATCAGCATGTCGTAGTCGAAGTTCTTCACCTCTTCTTCTGTGAAATCGTTGCTGACAGTCTTATACATCACGCACTCTTTATGATTCAGCTTCTTCGAGTCGAGGAGCATCGAGAGACTGTTGTTGTGTACGTCACTCATCGGCACGAGGTACTTCTCGGTCTTATGCTTCACCATCGACGGGATGAGGTCTTCGATTTTTCCTGTCTCACCGAAGAAAATCTTACGCTTGCGATACTGTACGTACTTCTGTATATACAGGGCGATGGTCTCTGTTACGCAGAAATACTTCATGTCCTCAGGGATGTTTACGCGCAGTTCCTTGGCCATTGTGAAGAAATGGTCGATAGCATGACGTGAAGTGAATACTATGGCTGTGTAGTCGAGAATGCTAACTTTCTGGGCACGAAACTCCTTCGAAGTTATACCCTCAACCTTGATGAACGGACGGAACACAAGTTCTACGTCAAACTTTTCAGCGATGTCGAAGTACGGTGACTTCTCACTTGTTGGCTTTGGTTGCGAAACCAAAATCTTCTTTATCATGTCTTAAAAAATTATTTTTAATGCGTTCGCAATCACCGAGAGTCCGCCCCATAGAGCTATCAACGGTACGATTTCGAGGGTGCAAAAGTACAAAATAATCTGCAAATAAAGTGCATTTTGTCGGAAAAAGATGATATAACACCTGTAAAAAGTCAGGATTTTAACCAAAACCAACACAAATATAGTACAATATGTAACACTTATGGAGCTTACTTCAAAGAATATCATAAGTGCTGTGATGGGGAATAAAAGTATACCTTCACACGAGTCGATAAAGAGGTGGGAATGCAAGAAATGTCCATTTCTTTTATTGTCGAAGAAAACGTAGTTGACAAATGTGTAGATGAAATACTTTATTATGTAGTATGCAAATATGACTCCGAAGAAAATAGCTACAAGCATATATTCATCGTTCAGGATAAATGTGCTTGCAATATTTGCCTTGGCATAGATGAAATACATTAGGGCCAGCAGCAGACTTGTCTGGGCCACGTAGAACAGCTGCATCCTGATCTCTATGGATGTCTCACTCAGGTCCTGGTTGGCCTTAGCCACATTGAAGAAGTCCTTTGCCTGGCGGATAATCAGATTTTTCGTGATGGAGTAGGCTATCATCGTCATGATGAAGCATATCAGCAGCAGTGACGTGATGACATTGTCGTATCTTAGTGAGTATGGTATAGGGTCACCGGCCATGCCATATCGCCCTCCGTCGACTTCGGGATGGTACATCGCACTTCCCGAGAAGAAATTCTCTCTGTAGTATTGGGGCAGATTGACGTCCTTCAGGCTTCGTCCGATGCCGTGTCCTGGCAGATGGAGTGTGTCGGGCTGGTTGCTGTAGTGCACCTCTCCCGGCTGAAACCATGCCTGGATGGCAGAGTCCTGCTGGGCTGGTGTGGCATCCTTGGGTAATAGCCGCAGCACCTGGTATGGTGTCATTGGCTTGCTGGAGATATGCTCCGTCAAGTCGGGAAGTTCAGGTGCTGGTATGGCCTCGGTATGTATACTGTCTTGTAAGAGCATATACGGTTAAAGTCCGAACTCCTTGCGGATGTCGTCCACACGGTCGAGCTTCTCCCATGTGAACAGCTCCACGTCGATAGTCTTTGTCTCGTGGTAGTGACTGGTGAATGTCTTCTGCTTTATCTCAGGATTACGCCCCATGTGCCCGTAGGCAGCAGTCTCGATGTACATTGGCTGACGGAGCTTCAGGGTGCGCTCTATAGCCTTTGGACGAAGGTCGAAGAGTTTCTCAATCTTCTTTGCAATCTCGCCATCGCTCATCTTTACGTTGCTGCGACCATAGGTGTTGACGTAGATGTTCATCGGCTTTGCCACACCGATGGCATAGCTCACTTGCACAAGCATCTCGTCGGCTACGCCTGCTGCCACCATGTTCTTGGCGATGTGGCGGGCTGCGTAAGCGGCACTGCGGTCTACTTTCGAAGAGTCCTTGCCTGAGAAGGAGCCTCCGCCGTGGGCTCCCTTGCCTCCGTAGGTGTCAACGATGATCTTACGGCCAGTAAGACCAGTATCGCCGTGAGGACCTCCGATGACGAACTTACCAGTAGGATTGACGTAGTATTTGATGTCCTGTCCAAAGAGGTCGAGCACCTTCTGTGAGTGAATCTTCTCCTTCACTCTTGGGATGAGGATATTGATAACGTCATCCTTTATCTTTGCCAGCATCTTCTCGTCTTCGTCGAACTCATCGTGCTGAGTTGACACCACGATGGTGTCGATACGCTCGGGTATTCCCTCGTCGCTGTATTGTATCGTCACCTGACTCTTGGCGTCAGGACGCAGATATGTCATCACCTTTCCCTCCTTGCGGATGTCTGCCAGGGTGCGCATGATGAGGTGAGCCAGGTCGAGACTTACGGGCATGAAGCTCTCTGTCTCGTTGGTGGCATATCCGAACATCATTCCCTGGTCACCGGCTCCCTGATCCTCTTCGTCCTCGCGGTCTACACCTTGGTTGATGTCTCTGCTCTGCTCGTGGATGGCAGTGAGGATACCGCAGGAGTTACCGTCAAACTGGTACTCTGCCTTGGTATATCCGATACGCTTTATGGTGTTGCGGGCTATGGTCTGCAGGTCGATATATACATCGCTGCGTACCTCTCCCATTATCACGACCTGTCCTGTCGTAACAAATGACTCGATGGCACAGCGGGCTTTGTCATCATATGCCAGGAACTGATCTAATATGGCGTCGGAAATCTGGTCCGCAACCTTGTCGGGATGGCCTTCTGATACTGATTCTGATGAAAAAAGATAGCTCATATAAAATGTATTTTATTATTTCGGGTGCAAAGGTACAAAGAAAAAGTGAAAAGTGAATGTGGAAAGGTGAAAAAATTACCTTTTCATATTCCTTGGGTGATGCTCGAGTATTTCCTGGCGCAGCATCGAGGTGTCGATATGTGTGTATATCTCCGTAGTGCCGATGCTCTCATGTCCCAGTAGTGCCTGAATCACACGAAGGTCGGCTCCGCCTTCCAGCAGTGCGGTAGCAAAGGAGTGTCGCAGTGTATGGGGCGAGATGGTCTTCTTGATTCCTGCAGCCTCTGCCTGGCGCTTTATCATGATGAGAATCATCGTTCGTGTGAGATGGGCTCCGCGCCGGTTCAGGAATACATAGTCTTCCTCACCGGGCTTGATGCTCATCTGCTTTCTGTCGTCAAACCAGAGACTCAGCTCTTTTATGGCTTTCTCGGAGATGGGCACAAGCCGCTCCTTCGAGCCCTTGCCGAGCACTTTCACAAACTCTTCATCGATATATAGGTCTGACAACTTGAGGTTTACCAGCTCGCTCACTCGCAGTCCGCAGGAGAAGAGCACCTCTATGATAGCTTTGTTCCTGTGACCCTCCCATTTCGAAAGGTCTATACTGGCTTCAAGCTTGTCTACCTCTTCCAGCGACAATACCTCTGGCAGGTGGTCGCCCAGCTTTGGCGACTCCAGTAGTTCTGTAGGATCGTCATCGCGGTATCCGTCGAGTTGCAGATAACGGAAGAAACTCCTCACGCCGCTTAAAATCCTGCACTGGCTTCTGGCTCCGATGCCGATGTCGTGCAGACCGGCAGAGAAGTGCTCCAGGTCTTCAAGCTCCACCTCGCGTATGTCTTTATTCTCGTGGGCCAGATAGTCGAGCAGTTTTCTGAGGTCGCGCTGATAGGCATCGAGAGTGTTTCCCGACATTCCGCGCTGAAGCTTAAGGTAGCGCACGTAGCCTCTTACCACATCTCTCTCCATCAGACTAAGAGCCGCTTGGCGAAGTATCTTACCGGATACCACACTGAGAGGAATCCTACCACCAGCACTGTTACGAATATCAGTATCACATCTTCAGGATGCACACTTACGGGATAGGCATTCACTACGAATGACGCACTCGAAGAACCGAGTTTCACCAGTCCGAAGGTCTGTTGTGCCCAGCAGAGAGCGAGTCCGATGATGATGCCCAGCACGGCTCCGATGGCGGATATCATTCGTCCTTCGAAGAGGAAGATGTGCACTATCTGCTTGTCGGTAGCTCCCAGGTTGCGCAGAGTCACCACGTCGTCTTTCTTGTCGATGATGAGCATCGAGAGCGAGCCGATGATGTTGAAGCAGGCTATCATTAGTATGAATGTCAGGAAGATATAAGCCATCAGCTTCTCTATCTTCATGATCTTGAATGTGTCGTCCTGCTGCTCAAATCGGTCCTTTACATAGAACTTGTCACCCGCTATGTCCTTTATCTGCGACTTCACTCGCTCGAAGTTGCTGCCTGGCTTCAGTCTCAGCTCAAGAGAAGAAATCATTCCCTGCTGCTCGAAGATGCGGCGTGCAAAGCTGATGCTGGTAAGGATATAGTTCTTGTCGTATTTCGACTGCAGCACCTGGAAGATCACCCCCGGCGAGTACAGCTCGTCTTCCACCAGACCGTCCATGGGGTTCGCCATGTTCAGCTGTCCCTCCCTTCGTGGGGCATATACTTTCAGCGGCTCGTCGTACAGATATCCTGTGCCCAGCTGCTCTGCGAGCCTGATGCCCGGTATGCCGTAGAACATATCTGCTGCATGCAGCTGATACTCTCCGTCGCCGAGCAGTATCTCCTTGATATGCGTCAGTTGGTCGAAGTTATCTTCCACACCCTTTATGGTTACCATTGCCTGGCGCCCACGGTAGATCACAAGGGCTTGGTCCTCAACACTCTCCGTGGCCACGTCCACCTGCGGCAGCTGTTTTATCTTGGTCAGTATGGGATCATCGGCAGCAACCGTCTTTCCCATCACAGGCGTCACCTTCAACTGCGGGTCGAAACTCGTAAAGAACGAGGCCACCATGTCGTGGAAGCCGTTGAACACACTGAGTGTCACCACGAGCGCCATAGTAGCCACAGCGACCCCTATCACCGATATGGCGCTGATGATGTTGATGGCGTTCGTCGACTTCTTCGAGAAGAGGTACCTCTTGGCTATAAAGAACGGGAAATTCATTTCTTCAGCAGTTCGTCGATACGCTCAATGTAGTCGAGGCTGTCGTCGATAAAGAAGCGCAGTTCGGGAATGATCCGCAGCTGGTTCCTGACACGCGTACCCAGTTCATATCTTATCTGCTTGTTGTTGGCATTGATGTTTGTCAGGATCTCCTCGCCCTTCTCACTTGGGAACACGCTCAGATAAGCAGTGCAGATGCTGAGGTCGGGTGAGATTTTCGTACGTGTCACAGAGATCATCGTGCCGTGAGTGGCTCGTGTCTGCTGTTGGAATATCAGCGATAGCTCCTTCTGAAGCAGTCTCGCAATCTTGTTTTGTCTTGTCTCTTGCATAATCTTTTGATAATTAGGATTTATAAAATGTTTGGAATCAGTAATTATGATTACTTCTTCCTGATGATAGTCAGACCGTCGCGCAGGGGGAGGATGAGCTGTTCCACTCTTTCGTCTCGGGCTATGTAGTCGTTGAACGTCTCTATCCCCTGTGTCTGCCGGTCTTTGTCATAGGCGTGATCCACCACGTGTCCGTCCCAGAGAGTGTTGTCAGCGAGTATGTATCCGCCAGGTCTGAGCAGGCTCATCACCATCTCGTAGCATTCGCGGTAGGTACGCTTGTCACCGTCCATGAAGGCGAGGTCGAACGTGATTCCGAGCTTTGGGGCCTCCTTGAGTGCATCACCGATGATGAACTCTATCTTGTCGGCCACGGCAGAACCTTCTATCCAGGGGCGGGTGAAGTCCTCCATCTCGTCGTTTATCTCGTAGGTGTACAACTTCGCTCCTTCCTCGAGCCCCTCAGCCATCGAGATAGCACTGTAGCCGCTGAATGTACCTATCTCCAGCACTTGATGAGGCCGTAGCATCGTCACCAGCATCTTCAGCAGTCTGCCCTGCAAGTGTCCGCTGGCCATCCTTCCGTGGATGGTGTATATATTCGTAGCTCTCCACAGCCGGTAGAGATACTCCGGTTCCGGTTCGGTGTGCTCCAGTATATACTTCTCCAGCTCTGCAGTCATCCTACTATAGCCTCTACCGCCAACCTGTAACTGTCAAGTCCGAATCCGCAGATCACTCCTTTGCATGCCGCTGAGATCATCGACTTATGCCTGAACTCCTCCCTCTGGTGAACATTAGAGATATGCACCTCTATCACCGGGCATTTCAGGCTGCGTATACAGTCGTGGAGAGCCACCGACGTATGCGTATAAGCCCCTGCGTTGAGCACTATCCCGTCGTAGCCCCCGAAGAATCCCGTCTCCTGCATCTTGTTGATGAGCTCCCCTTCGACATTACTCTGATAGTAGTCGATTTGCGTATCCGGATATCTCTTTCTCAGTTCCGGCAGGAAATTCTCCATCGACTCATTGCCATAGATCCCCGGTTCCCTCTGTCCCAGCAGGTTCAAGTTTGGTCCATTTATTATTATTACCTTCATCTTCTATGTTATCTGTCTTTTTATTTATTAGTCTATCTATCCATCTGTCTAATAGTCTAAACCGTCTGGTTGTCGAGCGCGACGTGTTCCACGTCTACTGTCTCATGCAGGAATATCTGTGCCGACTCCTTGAATTTCTCCGGGTTTTCTGTGGTCAGATAGTGTACGTTGCCCCCTCTTGAGCATTTTGACTCTATGTCTGCATGTCGTTCAAGATATGTCTTCAGACTGTCGGCCACGTATTCCCCCTGTGGTATCACCCTCACCCCTGCAGGCAGGTATTTCAGTATCTTCGGCATGAGCAGCGGGTAGTGGGTGCATCCTAATATCAAAGCGTCAATCTTCGGGTCAAGATGCATGATCTGGTCTATTCGTTTCTTCACGAAATAGTCAGCTCCCGGCGAGTCAGCCTCGTTGTATTCCACCAGTGGCACCCAGAAGGGACAAGCCACTCCGCTCACGGTGATGTCGGGATAGAGTTTCTTGATCTCCAGGTTGTAGCTCTCACTCTTGATAGTCCCCTCTGTGGCGAGTATGCCCACATGTCGTGATGTCGTCAGACTGCCTATCACCTCTGCAGTCGGTCTTATCACTCCCAGCACCCGTCGCTCAGGGTCAGTCTTCGGCAGGTCTATCTGCTGTATCGACCTGAGAGCCTTTGCCGAAGCCGTGTTACAGCCCAGGATGACGAGGTGACATCCCATCTCGAAGAGCTTCATCACGGCCTGGCGTGTGAACTTGTACACCACGTCGAAGCTTCGCGGCCCGTAGGGAGCACGGGCATTGTCGCCCAGGTATAGGTAATCATACTGGGGCAACAGCTGCCGGATGCCGTGAAGTATTGTCAGGCCTCCATATCCGCTGTCGAACACTCCTATCGGTCCTGGACTATTTGAGAGCATCCTGTACTAATATGTTTATGTCTTCGCCCGCCTCGGTGTTGAGGAAGGGCAGTGCTTTCGTGTCTGTGTCGTAGATGAAGGCAAAGCCTTTCTTCATCCCGATCTCGCGCAGCACGTCGTTCAGTCTCAGTCGCAGAGGAGCCATAGCCTCCTTCTCGGCAGTATCCAACTCCTTCAGACTGTTGGCCTTGAACTCTATGTTCTTCTCCATCATCTGCTGCAACTCTGTCTGGCGCTTCTGGAGTATGGTCTTCGGAAACTCACGCTGACCCTCGAGGAATTCCTCGTATTTGCGGTTGAACTCCTCTTCCACCCGCAATGTCTCTGCCTGATACTGGCCGCGCAGCTCTTCCATCTGCTTCTGCACGAGAGCATATTGAGGCATCGACTCCAGGGCCTCCTGATAGCTGAGGTAGCCGAAGCTGATGACAGCCTGTGGCGTGGCGGTCTCAGTAGCCAACTTGGAGTCAGAGGTGTTGTCTGTCTGTGGTTCAGTCATGTTATCATTCTGTGCCTGAGCAGCAAAGGCTATCGCCTGAAGAGTTACTATCAGAGTCAGGGCTCTTACGATTATTTGTGATTTCAATATCTTCATATATTATATAAGTATGGTGTTACAGACTGCAAAAGTAAGTATTATTTCCGAGACTGGCAAATTTTTGCCCGATTTTCTACAAAAAAGGGCGCAAAGGGGAGACAGCCACCTTGGCTCAACCTTTACGCACGATGAAAATATGTTCGGTGCATTACTGGATAAGTGCCGTATAAGTACCGCTCTGTTACCGAATATCGATGCCTACAAATAGCTGTCAGCATGTCGGCTCATACGAAAGAGACCGCAAAATGTTGTATTAATCCTATTTTTCGTTAATTTTCTGCCCGAAAGTACATGCGATTCAGATTTTCTTCTTACTTTTGCAAATAATTCAATCGAGTCAGAGATGAATCCGCAGAACAGTCGCATGGTAAACAGGTGTTTGCTTATGATAGTGTTGAGCATCAGCGCTGCTCTCGCTGCCCCTGCGCAGGAGAGGGTGGGAGACTCCGGCTTAGACTCTCCGTCTGTCACTCCCATCCCCGTGATGACTCAGGATACCACTATCTCGGCATCCACAGACATGGATGTGGCTCCCTTCTCCTTCTGCGATAGTATGAGCATGGCGCTGCCCCCCCTCACTTATCGCGGCACTATCGCCAGCTATCCCTACTACGGCACTATCCTCATGGGCTATCCCAACTGGAACCTGCATCGCGGACTGAACGCCTCGCTCTCAGCCTCTGCCATCGTAGGCCTGGGCCACAACTCGGGCAGCGGCTTTGCCAACAGCCTCTCCGTGATGTATGCCGATACCATCACTTCTCGTCTCTCCTTCGCCGTGGGAGGCTACTATTCCATTCTCAACTACGGAGGCCTTCAGCTCAATGATGTAGGCCTCTCGGCCATGCTCGGATATCGCTTCAACGACCACTGGGAGGCCTCTGCCTTCGTGCAGAAGTCGATCATGCAGCCCACCGTACCCCCGCAACTCTACTGGATGAGTGATGTGGGCGACAGGATCGGTGCCTCGCTCCGCTACAATTTCAACCCTGCTTTCAGCGTTTCCCTCTCTGTCTGGAGCGAGCGTCGTCCTTTTGACCCCATGCCCCTCTATCGTAAAAATAGAAGATAACCTCACTCGAGAATCCTGTCAAAAAGCGGATAAAAAGGTTCGTGGAATTATAAGTAAAAAATAAAAATTAAGGCAATGATGAAAAATGAACTGAATTGGTTGCTCGCCATCGTATTCTGCGCTGGCGTGTTCACGGCGTGTACATCGGAAGACGACAACGCTGTCAGGCCTGCAACACCTGTTGTGGAAGTTGATATTAACGAAACAAACTTCCCTGATGAGAATTTCCGACGCTTTCTTCTTGAACAGGACTATGGAAAGGACGGCATGCTGACGAGTGCTGAAATCGCAAGCATCACGGTCATGGATATCGCTAAGAAGGATATTGAGAGCCTGAAAGGTATTGAGTTTTTCACGGCATTGGACACATTGGATTGTTTCGACAACTATCTGGACGTACTCGACGTTTCCAAGAATGTGGCACTGAGAGAACTGATTTGCGCCGCAAATGACCTGACAGCACTTGACGTCTCTAAAAACAAGAAATTAGAAATACTATACTGCGGTTTCAATTATTTGACTTCACTCGATGTCTCCAAGAATACTGCGCTGATAGAACTGGCATGTCATTTCAACGAATTGACCTCGCTAGACGTCTCCCAGAATACGGCATTGACAGACCTGTATTGTAGTAGCAACGAATTGACAGCACTCGACGTTTCCAAGAATACGGCATTGACTTTGTTGGATTGTGATGAGAATAAATTGACTTCACTCGATGTTTCCAAGAATTCTGCATTGACAGACCTGTCTTGTGGTAGCAACGAATTGACAGCACTCGACGTTTCCAAGAATACGGCATTGACAGACCTGTCTTGTAATGAGAATGAATTGACAGCACTCGACGTCTCCAAGAATTCTGCATTGACAGAGCTGTCTTGTGGTATCAACAAATTGACAGCACTCGATGTTTCTAAGAATTCTGCATTGACAGACCTGCTTTGTGATGGTAACGAATTGACGACACTCGATGTTTCCAAGAATTCTGCATTGACTGATTTGTCTTGTAATAACAACAAATTGACAAAACTCGATGTTTCCAAGAATTCTGCATTGACTTATTTGTATTGTTCCGGTAACAAACTGACGGAACTCGCTATTTCCAGTAATTCTCCACTTTCAACTCTGTTTCTCAGTAGAAACAAGATGAGCGGGAAAAATATGGACGACCTGATTAGTAGTCTGCCACAGAACACATCGTCCAAGAGACACATGTTTGCTGTTATAGACAACCTAGACGGTGACGAAGAAAATGTGCTCACCAAAAGCCAGTTGGATGCAGTTAAGGCCAAAGGCTGGTCGCCCGTATATTGGGACGAAAAGGATAAAGGATGGAAAGAGCTTGATTAGAGTTTCTTGAAATGAGAAAGTTCTTGTTTGGTTTTATTATTGCGATACTGGCTCTTGAAAATATGATTTTCTGGTGAAAAGACAGTAGGAAGTGGCGATACCTCCCTAAATCGCTGAGAAGCCCTGTGTTTAAAGGCGTTTCGCCAAGGGAGGTTTGCTCTGGATACCTCCCCCGAACCTCCCTCATACCTCCCTTATACCTCCCTTTGACACTTTACACTACATGAGCATTCTGTTTATGACGGACAGGGAGGTATGAGGGAGGTGTAAGGGAGGTATGAGGGAGGTGTCTGCAATATACCTCCCTTCTGAAAACACCAGTGTTTAAAGGCATTTCGGAAGATTTAGGGAGGTATCGGCCTTTTTTTTGTTTTTTTATGCAATAGAGACTACCATTAATGCCTGCAACTGCTACCATTAATGGTAACAATTGCTATCATTAATGGTAGCAATAGCGGTCATAGACAGTAGTGCATATCCATTCGTCGCTGTATAAATATGCACATGCCTGTGAGATTATGCTGCTACGCCTGACAGAAAATATTCCCTAACCAGGGAAAAAATATTCCCAGGTTAGGGAAAAAGTAACATCGCCCTCATCGATAATACACGTCACATAGGCTGCTACATCGTGGAGTATGAACAGAAAGGCAGCGACGCTGTCGCCGAAATTTGTTACTCCTGCTTCTGTGCTCATTAGCAAGTTGTCATTCTCGCATATTAGGGAAATTATGCTTCAGGATGCCCCCCTCGCCCGTTTCTTCTATGAAACGTTGATATGCCGTTGACATCCTCACGGGTAAAGACCTTGGTGGGGCGGTTGCTGAGATAGACATACATCACCTCGCTACACACCTTCTCAGGATTGACCACCAACTGGTACCAATAGCGTATGCCGTTGACGTAGAGTTTTACGTCAAACTCTGTGCGGTCTTTTCCAGACCCTCCACTTTCTCAATGAGGTAGGACAATGCCCCCGGCATCTCCTCCAATGTTTTTAATCTTTCCATATTGTTTGTTATCCTTAAAAAACGGCTGCAAAAGAACAACAAAAAAATAACTTTTCAAGAAAATATTAGAAAAAGTTGAAATTTTAACATTTCAAGGCCTAACCAAAAGACCATAAAAATAGAGGTAAAGTCGTTAAAAATAGTAAAATACGGCCTAAAATAGCAGATTGTTTGGGCAAAATAGAAAACAATTGAAAATAAATCACTACCT
>DGTJ01000064.1 GCA_002393725.1 Prevotella sp. UBA4339
GGTAAGCAGGGACGTTTCCGTCAGAACCTCCTCGGTAAGCGTGTTGACTATTCTGCACGTTCGGTTATCGTTGTAGGTCCTGAGCTGAAGATGGGTGAGTGCGGTCTGCCGAAACTGATGGCAGCAGAGCTCTATAAGCCATTCATCATCCGCAAGCTTATCGAGCGCGGTATCGTGAAGACCGTCAAGAGCGCCAAGAAGATTGTTGACCGTCGTGAGCCTGTGATCTGGGATATCCTTGAGAACGTGATGAAGGGACACCCTGTTCTGCTGAACCGTGCTCCAACACTTCACCGTCTGGGAATCCAGGCCTTCCAGCCTAAGCTCATCGAGGGTAAGGCCATCCAGCTTCACCCGCTGGCATGTACTGCCTTCAACGCTGACTTCGACGGTGACCAGATGGCTGTCCACCTCCCTCTGTCAAATGAGGCTATCCTCGAGGCACAGCTGCTGATGCTGCAGAGCCACAACATCCTTAATCCTGCCAACGGTGCTCCTATCACAGTGCCTTCACAGGATATGGTGCTCGGACTCTATTATATATCCAAGATCCGCCCAGGTGCAAAGGGTGAGGGACTCTCATTCTATGGTCCTGAGGAGGCTATCATCGCTCATAATGAGGGCAAGTGTGATTTGCATGCCCAGGTGAAGGTGGTCGTAGAGGACCGGGACGACAATGGCAATTCATTTAAGCATACCGTTGAGACGTCTGTTGGTCGTGTTATCGTTAATGGCATCATTCCTAAGGAGGTAGGCTATGTTAATAAGGTTATCTCTAAGAAGTCTCTCCGCGATATCATCGCAGCCGTAATCAAGAATGTAGGTTTTGCTGAGGCTTGTGACTTCCTCGACGGTATCAAGAACCTCGGTTACCGCATGGCATACGAGGCAGGTCTGTCGTTCAACCTTGACGATATCATCATTCCTAAGGAGAAGGCAGAGCTTATCGAGAAGGGTAATCAGGAAGTGCAGCAGATCACAGACAACTATAACATGGGATTCATCACCGATAATGAGCGTTACAATCAGGTTATCGATACCTGGACCCACGTAAACAATGATATCGGTAATATTCTGCTGAAGCAGATGACCGAGGCCGACCAGGGCTTCAATGCCGTATTCATGATGCTCGACTCCGGTGCCCGTGGTAGTAAGGACCAGATCAAGCAGCTCTCTGGTATCCGTGGTCTGATGGCTAAGCCTCAGAAGGCAGGTGCCGAGGGTCACCAGATTATTGAGAATCCTATTCTGTCAAACTTCAAGGAGGGTATGTCAGTGCTTGAGTACTTTATCTCTACTCACGGAGCCCGTAAGGGTCTTGCCGACACCGCCATGAAGACTGCCGATGCAGGATATCTGACACGTCGTCTTGTTGACGTTTCTCACGATGTCATCATCAATGAGGAAGACTGCGGAACGCTGCGCGGACTGGTATGCACAGCCTTGAAGAATGGCGACGAGATTATCTCAAGCCTCTCAGAGCGTATCCTTGGCCGTGTGTCTGTTCACGACGTGGTTAATCCTAAGACTGGCGAGGTGATTGTGCCTGCCGGTGAGGAAATCACAGAACCTCTGGCTGATGCTATTGAAAAGGCTGACATTGAGAGCGTTGAGATTCGCTCAGTGCTCACCTGTGAGTCAAAGAAGGGTGTCTGCATGAAGTGTTACGGACGTAACCTCGCTACCCGTCGCATGGTCCAGAAGGGTGAGGCTGTCGGTGTGATTGCCGCTCAGGCCATCGGTGAGCCAGGTACTCAGCTTACACTTCGTACGTTCCACGCCGGTGGTGTGGCTGCCAACGCAGCAGCAAATGCCAGCATCGTGTCAAAATACGATTCTGCAAGGATTGAGATGGAGGAAGTTCGTACCGTTCCATTCGATGAGGACGGACGTGAGTGCGAGATGGTAGTGAGCCGTCTGGGAGAGCTCCGTTTCGTTGATCCGAACACAAGGATCGTTCTTTCTACAGTAAACATCCCTTACGGTTCTTCACTCTATTTCCATAATGGTGATTTGGTGAAGAAGGGTGACAAGATTGCCCAGTGGGACCCGTTCAATGCCGTTATCGTGACAGAATATGCCGGTCGCCTGAAGTTCAACGATGTCATCGAGGGCGTTACCTTCCGTGCCGAGACCGATGAGACCACTGGTCTTACAGAAAAGATCGTCACTGAGTCTCGTGACCGTACCAAGGTGCCTACCTGTGATGTTATCGGTGCCGACGGTGAGATTATCGGAACATACAGCTTCCCTGTGGGAGGTCACGTAGTAGTAGAGGATGGTCAGACCGTTTCTACCGGTGAGACTCTCGTCAAGATTCCTCGTGCAGCTGCCAAGGGTGGTGATATTACGGGAGGTCTGCCTCGTGTGACAGAGCTCTTTGAGGCTCGTAACCCAAGTAACCCGGCTATCGTATCCGAGATTGACGGTGAGGTAACCATGGGTAAGGTGAAGCGCGGTAACCGTGAGATTATCGTCACCTCTAAGACCGGTGAGCAGCGCCGCTACCTGGTATCTCTGTCTAAGCAGATCCTGGTACAGGAGCATGATGCCGTACGTGCCGGTACTCCACTCTCCGATGGTATTATCACTCCTGCCGACATCCTTGCCATCAAGGGTCCTACAGCCGTTCAGGAGTATATCGTAAACGAGGTTCAGGACGTATATCGCCTGCAGGGTGTGAAGATCAATGATAAGCACTTCGAAATCATCGTGCGCCAGATGATGCGCAAGGTTCAGATCAACGAGCCTGGTGATACTTCATTCCTCGAGCAGGAGATAGTAGACAAGCTCGACTTCGCTGAGGAGAACGATCGTATCTGGGGTAAGAAGGTCGTAGTAGACGCTGGTGACTCAGAGAACCTGCAGAAGGGTCAGATTGTCACAGCCCGTCGTCTGCGCGATGAGAACTCAATGCTGAAGCGCCGCGACCTCAAGTTGGTTCAGGTGCGCGATGCAGTGCCCGCAACGTCTACTCAGATCCTGCAGGGTATCACTCGTGCTGCTCTCCAGACCAAGTCGTTCATGTCTGCTGCTTCGTTCCAGGAGACTACCAAGGTGCTCAACGAGGCTGCCATCCGTGGTAAGGTAGATCATCTGGAAGGTATGAAGGAGAACGTTATCTGCGGTCACCTCATTCCTGCTGGTACTGGTCTGCGTGAGTTCGAGAAGATTATCGTAGGCTCTAAGGAGGAGTATGAGCGCATGCAGGCTAATCGCAAGAATGTGCTCGACTTTGCAGAGGATGTGGTGCTCGACGAGAAGTAATCAGGCAGTATAGCCTATATCCATAATAATTAATCCCCAGGTTGTAATATCAGCCTGGGGATTATTTTTTGGGGAGTTATAATATTTCCATTGTCTTTTTGATATTTGCCTTTGCGACTTCTGGCCTTATCGCTTCTTCAGGTGGAAGATCGGCAGGATTGATGCATTCTGCCTTAGTGAATCCGGCATCGACTAATATCTGACGGTCTGCGATACGTCCGGCAATCAGGCAGACAGGTACACTTCTGGCCTTAGCACGCTGCAGGATACCGTACGGCAGTTTTCCCATAAGTGTCTGACGGTCGGAAGAACCCTCGCCCGTGATGACGCATGAGGCTCCATCGAGTATCTCGTCGAAATGGATGGAATCGAGCAGGAGGTCAACTCCCTGGCGACATTCTGCTCTCATATATTGCATGAAGGCGTAGCCGAGGCCTCCTGCGGCTCCAGCTCCTGGAGTGTACTGACGGTCATATCCGAAGTGACGTGCAGAGATGTCGGCAAAGCGCCTGGCACGTGCATCGAGGCTTACAATCATATCTGGCGTGGCTCCCTTCTGAGGGGCGAAGACGTGGGCTGCGCCTTGCTCGCCACAGAGAGGGTTGGTGACATCCGTGGCGATGGTGAAACTTACGCTGTCAAGTTCTCTGACATCGTCCCACGTGCCATGCTTGGCAAAGCTGTCGATAATAGCACGTATCATGCCTATGCCGCAGTCACTGGTGGCACTGCCTCCAAGTCCCACGATGATATTGCGGCAGCCTCTTCTTACTGCATTTGCCACCATCTGGCCCGTTCCGTAGCTTGTCGTCCTCATGGGGTTGCGCTCTTCTGCTGACAGCAAGGTCAGGCCGCTGGCCTGTGCTGTCTCTATCACAGCGGTATCGCCCTTGACAAGATATCTGGCAACAATGGGACGCATCAGCGGGTCGAATACCGTCAGTACTATTGTCTCACCTCCTAATGCTGCATTAAAAGCCTCCATCCAGCCTTCTCCGCCATCGCTTACAGGCACCAGGACCACTTCTGCATCGGGCATCCTTGCGAGGACTCCTTCTGCAGCAGCCTGATTAGCCTCGCCAGATGTAAGACAGCCCTTGAAGGAGTCAATAGCTATTATGATTTTCTGTCTCATTGCTCACAATCGTATATGTCGGCACCATAGCAACGGTGATGAAACTGAAACTCAGAGATGTCACGCTTGGTCTGGTAGGTCTGGGCGCTGAGGCATAAGCTCATAAGGCACAGAATGTTCAGTAATAATATTTGCTTCATATTCCCATTTCTTGGTGTTATGGTTGCAAAGTTAGCAAATATATTCTAAAAGTTTGTCGTTTTGAAAGGATTTTTATATCTTTGCAGTCATAATTTGTAGTTATGATGAGTGACAATAGCAAATGGGTGGCTTGTTGGGGCACCGCCACCTCTATTACCAACCGTCGTGAGGCCATTTATTCCAAGGACCTCACACTGCGCTATCCCGTAAGAATGTGCTTCAGCGGCAGTATGCTGCGATTCCGGTTCTCCAACCTCACAGGCACAGAGCCTGTTACACTTGCAAAGGTCTTCGTAGGACATACACCGCTAACCTTCGGTGGTGAGAAGAGCCTCACCCTGATGCCTGGGCAGGAGAAAGAGAGTGATGCAGTAGGCTATCCAGTCAGCAGGGGCGATACTATATATGTAAGCTTCTACCTGGAAGGCTACACGCAGATGAACAGCGGCACACTTGTCACTGGCCCGCTCTCCAAGGGCTACTATGCCTATGGCGACTATGCTGAGGCCGATGAGCTGCCCCTCGATCTCAGCCGTCACACCAACTGGTACTATTTCCTTAATACCATCGATGTGCTGACGTCGGCAGAGAATCATGCTATCATCTGCTATGGCGATTCTATCACTGCCCAGTCGTGGCCCGACTATATGGCACAGCAGGCCTTCGGAACCGATGCTGCCATCATCCGAAGGGCGGTCAGTGGTACTCGTATCCTGCGGCAGTATGACTGTATCACATATCAGGCCTATGGTCTGAAGGGTGCCACCCGATTCCCTATAGAGCTGAATGTGGCTGGGGCAACGGACATCATCATCCAGCACGGCATCAACGACATCATCCACCCTGTAGGCACCGATGTGAACCCCTTCCGCCCCTGGAGCGATCTGCCTACGGTGGAGGAGATGGAAGAAGGAGTGGAAGATATCTACGTCAAGCCTGCCAAGGCTATGGGACTGAAGGTGTGGAGCGGCACACTGCTGCCCATCTATGGGTGGCGCACCTATAATGAAGATCGCGAGCTTATGAGGCAGCAGTTCAATGAGTGGCTGCGCACATCGCCAATCTTCGACGGATGTATCGACTTTGATGCTGCCGTGCGAAGCGTCACCAATCCCAAGGCCTTTGCCGACGGATTCGACAGCGGCGACCATCTGCATCCCAGCGAGAGGGCTTATGAGGCGATGGCTCACGCGGCTATCCACAAGCTGATACGATATATGCCCCGCTACGACCACGAAGAGTCATTCTAGTCTCTTGCGCCTCTTGCGTGAATGGTTAAGATAGGTTGCCCAAGCAGATGAATATGACAAATGTCGAACTTGACATGATACAGACGGCTGGCATTGGTGCCTTTGCACTAATCGTCGGTATGACTTTAACTCGAAAGGTCGCTTTCCTGCAGAAATTCTGTGTGCCCTCGCCCGTGAGTGGCGGTATCATTTTCTCATTGCTGACACTGGCACTATATGGGTGGTTCGATGTAGCGGTGTCGTTCGATGGTACATTGAAGGACACCTTTATGCTGGCTTTCTTTACAAGTGTCGGTTTCCAAAGTAACCTTAAGGTATTAAGGCAGGGGGGCAAGCTCTTGGTGATCATGCTTGTCCTGCTGGTAGGCCTTATTGCTTTGCAGAACCTTATGCCAATGGGTATTACTCGAATCATGGGTGTTGATCCTCTGATTGGTATGGCTGCCGGAAGTATATCAATGACGGGCGGACACGGCACAGCGGGCGGATTTTTGGAGCCTTGATCTTAGCTGCCATCGTCCGTAACACCATAAGATTCGTCAGATACAAGGAGAATGGTGAATGGGTGAAGGCAGAAAGACTGCTTGATATTGAGCGGATTATCAGTGTTGGTAACATCTGCCTGTCTTTGTTCCTCGGTATGGCGATGATATCCCTCAGACTCTGGGAATTTCAGAGCCTGGCCCTTCCGTTTATAGTGATATTGGTATCTCAGGTACTGATGATGGCAGCATTTGCATACTTTGTGGCCTTCCCTCTGCTGGGGCGTGATTATGATGCTGCGGTACTATGTGCAGGGATGTGTGGCTTTGGTCTTGGCGCAACTCCAAATGCTATGGCCAACATGAGTGCTGTCTGTTATAAGTATCACTATGCAGTCAAGCCTTTCCTCATAGTCCCCATCATTGGTGCGATGTTCGCTGATCTGATAAATACAGGAATAATTACCATCTTCCTTAATCTTCTGTAGGAATCTGGTGAGATATGTTGTTGAGTATTGTTGCAAGGCTGCTGCTTGTTGCTGCTGAACGTTCAAAGTCTAAGGAGGTAACAGGAACCGGCAGCGACGATAATAACAGGCCCTGAAAAACGGAACACGTAGGAAATGGGGGAAGAACCACGTTCTGGCAGGGAGAGAAGTACGATGTAACAGGGAGCGAAGTACGTTCGCGCAAGAAAAAATCGCCCGCCCGTATAAATGCGGGCGCCCGCCCTTATATCTGCGAGCGGTCGGACGTATATGCTGGAGCGCCCGCCCGAGACTGATTTTTATATTGTGGATGATGGTCGGAGCCAGTGAGCTCGTCCGCTATCTAATACCACTTGTATCTGCGAGCCTAATGATTACTCCTTTAATTATCAATCACTTACAGATAAGCAAAACTTTAATAGGTAACGGTTTGGAAACTTCCTGTCTGCGTCGTTCTGCTTTGTTTCAATATGTCAAATATCTGATGCAAAGGTAATCATTTTCCTCGAAATCACCAAATAATTCTTCAGTATTCTCATACAATGACATCTCACAAAACTGCTGTCCCACCTTATTATATTTATGGGACAGATGTTTTGACCGCTGTCAATCGTGCCAATGTTAACGTGTCGTCAGACCGACATCTTTGGCACGACTTTGTTCGTGGATTAAATCTTTATCTGGATAAAATGATTAAGGTTTTTGTTGACTTTGAGATAATCTCCAGATGGTTTGGGCGTCGGAACTCGTAAAAAAACATAAATATAGAAGAAAAACCAAGATATTCGGCAGAAAATGAAAAATTTTCATTATCTTTGTAGCATAAAAACTTTATCGTATGGAAGATGTAAACAGAATTAAATTGGTTCTCGTAGAGAAAAAACGTACCAGCAAATGGCTGGCAGAGCAGCTCGGTGTTAACCCCTCGACTGTCAGCAAGTGGTGTACGAACTCTTCCCAACCAGACCTCGCATGTATATTAAAGATTGCAGATTTACTGGAAGTTGACTTAAAAGAACTCTTTGTGAGAGAGTACAAACAATATCTCCTTTCTCAGGAGTCAAAATGAACAACGCAAGACTATCGTAGCAAGGGCGTAGCGTAGGCCGAGGATAGAGGTGGCCGAGAGCAAGCCGAGACCTTCGGAAGAGGTTCGAGAGATCTTCGAGAAGCCAAGCCGAGTCTTTCGTTAGGGTAAGAAGAGGGTAAGAATACCCCAAGAAGAGGGATAGAAGATAGTAAGAAGTAAATAAGAATAAAAACGAGATAATAAAGAAAAATATGGCAAATAAAGAACCTGGATATGTTTATATTCTCATTAATCCAAGCTTTAGAGAGGATTGGGTGAAAATTGGGAAAAGCAGTCGTCCTGTAGATGTGAGGAGCAAGGAATTGGATAATACAGCCGTTCCTCTGCCGTTCGAGATTTTCGCCACAATGAAGACGGCGAAGTACAACGAGGTGGAGAAGTTGGTACATAAAACCATTGACCGCCTCACCGATTTGCGTATCCGACAGAACCGTGAGTTCTTTAATGTTGCTCCGCAAATGGCTCTCGACATATTCCGCGATATAGCAATGACGATAGATGATGCAGAAGTAACCCTTTACGAAGACAACAAGCCAATAGTAGAAAGCGGATGCAAGGAACAACAGAAACGAGAGGTGAAGCGCCCCCGTTTCAAGTTTTCCATGTGTGGCATCAAAATTGGCGAACAAGTCACTTTCGATCCAACGGGTATTGTTGTAAAGGTTGCTTCCGATGACAGTATCGAATACGAAGGACGCATCTATAAACTCTCGCCTTTCGTTGGTACCTTCATGCCAGAGGAACATCGAAATGCCTCTGGTGCCTATCAGGGTGCCAAGTATTTCTCCTATAATGGGAGAGTACTGGATGAGATAAGAAAAGAAAAAGAATGTATCGAATAACTAAGATAGTACATTATGATTACAAAAGATAATTTAGCCGCCCTTTTATTACATCCGAATTTTGGTTTCACGAAAAGGGGGAATATATATAAGAAAGAGTATTTTCAAGGCGCAAGTATTGAAGTAAACACCGATACTCAGAAAATTACATATTCTCCAGTAGATTCTCTTTTCAAAGAAGGCGAATTCCCCACAAAAGACAAGCCGGCTAATGGTTTTGTAATTCATAGGGATACGACATTAAATTTTAGTGCAAATGAAAATTTTGTCTGTTTGGTTTGTACCCATCTTTTGCTTAAAAAGGGATACGAGCCTAAGCATATAGTCTTTGAGCCCGCATTTAAAGTAGGCCACGTAAATAAGCCTTCATATGGCGACATACTTGTTTTTGACAAAGAATACAATCCGCTTGTTCTAATAGAAAACAAAACCTACGGCACCGAGTTCAGTAAGGAATGGAACTTGATGCAAAAAGACGGTGGACAACTATTCAGTTACCTCGGTCCGCTTGTTAATGTGATGGGATTATGCCAGAATCTCGTTCTTTTTGCTGCAGACTTTGATGAAAAAGACGTCATTCTCAAAAGTCACATTATCACGTTGAAGGATAATGAAAAGCGACTCAATGAGCTTGATAATGCCGAGTCATTTGCAGATGCTCAGGGAAAGTATTATGACGTTTGGGATCAGACTTACGGCAAGTCGTTCGAGACAAAAGGCCTTTTCGAAGACGACATTGCTGCCTATTCTGTTGGCAAGCTCAAATATTCAATCAACGATTTGAAAGGGTTGTCTCATGCGGAGATTCGTCCCATATACCATGAGTTCGCGACAATATTGAGGAATCATGCCATCACCGATTTTGAACATTCGTTTTACATCCTTATTGACTTGTTCCTCTGTAAGATTACCGACGAACTAAACAACCCAGATGACCTACAGTTCTATTATAAAGGAATAGCCCGTGACACACCAAAGGAATATTGCAACCGATTGTTGAAACTGTACCAGCTGGGAAAGCAGCAGCTCTTTAATGTGGAGGTCGTGAACAAGGACGAGGAAGATATCAAGCAAATTTTTGAAGATACCGGTCGTTCTCTTGTTACCAATGGCCTTTTTGCAGGAATTAAGGAACTATTTGAGGAAATGAAGTTCTATAACATCAAGAAGTTCAACTTCATTGATGTGGAGAATCGGGAAGAATTTGAAATGAACTTTCAGATTCTGATAAAGATTGCAGCCCTCATACAGGACATCAACCTGAGCTCCAGCGAAACCAATCATTTCTTTGGCGACCTGTTTGAAGGTCTTCTTTCCAAAAACGTTCACCAGACTGAAGGCCAGTTCTTTACACCGCTTCCAATAGTCAATTTTATCATCAATTCTTTGCCTCAGTTCCCTAATACCGACAAGGTGAAGGTGCTGGATTATGCCTGTGGTGCCGGCCATTTCCTGACCGAGTTCGTAAAGCATTATCCAAAGGCTAAAATATACGGGATAGAGAAAAGCCAGACGTTGAGTCAGGTTGCAAAAATCGCTACTATCATTAATGGTTGTCAGGACTCTCGCATCGTTTTTAAGGACTCGTTGAGCCATATCAACACGATGGATGTACGATACCAAGGGTTTGACAAAGAGTCTTTTGACTGTATTATTGCTAATCCACCTTATAGCGTGAAAGGATTTTTAAATACGATGGAGCAAAAAGATCGTGACCAATTTGAACTAGCAAAGATTGTCGAAGAAAAAGCGTTCTCTACAAATAGGTCGATTGAGTGCTTCTTTGTAGAACGTGCACAGCATTTTTTGAAGAAAGACGGTTTGATGGGCATCGTCCTTCCAAGCTCTATGTTGAGTAACGAAAGCATTTACACCAAAACTCGTGAAATCATTTTCGCGAACTTCAACATTCTGGCAATCGCAGTGATGAACAGTCGCACGTTTGGCTCAACAGGAACAAACACCGTTATTCTTTTCGCTCAAAAAGTAAAGAAAAACTCGGAAGGGTTGCTCCACACTTTTATGGACAAGAAGGATTACACCCAATATACAACCAGCAGCGCAATCGATTCCTATATCAAAAAACAGGGATATCCCAAAGATGAGTATTTTGCGTTTATGCAGGACGATATTCTTGGAGACAACCTCAAAAAAACAGACGTGTTCAAGGATTATGCCACAAACTTTAAGAAGCGCAGCATAAGCAAAAGCCTCCAAAAAGAATGGTTTTCCAAATCCAGTTATTATATGGAAGGCCTAAAGGGCAACTCAAAGGAATACAAGAAGCAATTTGCTCTTTTCTTGTCGAGTGATGACTACAAGCAACTTGAAGAAGCTGATTATATAAGACGGTTCGTCGTATTCGCAAAAGACATTGAATGCAAAAAGCTTAATGTTTTTATTCAGACAGAAAACAATATCGTTGCCATTTTGCAGTCCCCACCTGAGAAGATCGGAAACAAGAGCAATAAGGCCGAAGTGGTCAAATTCTTGGGTTATGACTGGAGCAATCGCAAGGGTGATGAAGGCATTAAGTACCTGACAAGTAAAGTACAGGAAACCGAAACTTCGGATGACGAGGATGATAAAGATACTGAAATCGTTCAGGCCATCAATTCCATCAAATACATTGAAACGCCTCTTTACAATCCTGGCGATGATAATGACGTTACAAAATTTTCATATGCATTGAGAAACCATATTACAGGCATTTGCAACAAATTCTCTTTTGGAACAGCAAAAGTCAATAGTGATACTCATTTTGCAGAGGAGATGGATTCTCTTTTGCAATTTACTCGACTCACCAATCTGATAGATTTCGGCAAAACGACTTTTAATCTTTCTGTAAAGACAAGCGTTGAAAAGAAAGTGGAAGAAGTGAGATACAAAAAAGGACTCGCAATCGATGTCTTAGGGAATATTTGTGAAATACAAAAAGGGACGGCTATCACGTCCTCTGAAATAGAGGAAGGAGAGTATAAGGTTGTAGCAGGAGGTATCAATTTTGCATATTTGCATAACAAGTACAATCGCCCAGAAAACGTTATTACAGTTTCAGCTTCTGGTGCTAATGCAGGTTACGTAAACTTCTGGCAGGAAAAGATTTTTGCATCTGATTGCACTACACTTATTGGAAAGAGTCTTGAAGAAACTTGTTTTATCTATTATTTTTTAAAGGCAAATCAAGCTATGTTATTCGATTTGCAAAAAGGAGCTGCCCAACCTCACGTGTATGCAAATGATTTGAAACAAGTCAAAATACCTCTTCCTCCAAAAGCCTTGCAACAGAAGATTGTGGCTGAATGTCAGAAAATTGATGCGGAGGCGCAGGACGCAGAAGTGAAAATCGCTGAGTTGAAAGAAGATATTAACGAGATCGTAGCTGACGTAAAAGGCAAAACAACAAAACTTGGTACTATTGCGCAGTTCAAGAATGGACTTAATTACAAAGAAGCAACTGTTGGTGATACTGTTAGTATTGTTGGCGTAGCAGACTTCAAAGATAACAAGTCACCAAATTGGGACGAAGTCAAGACCATAACCATCAGAGAAAATGTTGATGATTCTTACCTTCTGCACAAGAATGATCTTGTGACTGTAAGGTCTAATGGTTCAAGAGAATTAGTTGGACGTTTTATGCTTATTGACAAGGAACCCGAAGAGCGAACAACTTTTTCCGGTTTCTCAATAAGAGTACGCATTGTGTCGGATGAAGTGAATAGCGAGTTCCTTTATTACCTACTGTCTTCCGCAAATGTCAGACAGCGCCTAACAATGGGAAGTAATGGCGCCAATATTAAGAGCCTCAACCAGGATTTGTTATCAAATCTTGAAATACCGCTTCCCTCACTATCAGAGCAAAAGAATGTTATCGATAAAATTGGAGCAATTGAAAGCCAAATAGCATCCCTCAAAGCCATCTGTGACGAAGCTGTTGATCGCAAAAAGGCAGTTTTACATCGAGAATTAATTGAAGACGACAAGCAGGAAAGTACTATCGAGACTGTTGAAATTGACACAGAGAAAGACGAAGCCAAGGCGATTATTCTCCCTGAATATCGCGAAGGATGCATTCCCCTTTATACATTACGTGCAGCCTGTGGCTATTTTGAGGATGGAGAAGTTCCCGAAGAAGAGGGCTGGGTGGATGCTTCTAACAATGGTTTTACTCCCGACCCAAAGCGTCATTTCGTGATTCATGCTAAAGGCAATTCCATGTTGCCAAAGATAAAGGATGGCGACCTCTGTGTATTTGAGTGGTATAGAGCAGGTTCACGCAATGGTGAGATAGTGCTTACTCAAAGCAGCGAGTTTGACTCAGAATATGGTGGCAAATATACCATCAAGAAATACCATAGCGAGAAAGTGGTGACAGAAGAAGGCTGGCGTCATAGCAAGGTAGAGCTGATTCCGTTGAACAAAGACTTTGATGTGATTGAGCTCGACGGAGAAACTGAATATAGAACTATTGGAATACTAAAGTGTGTTTTGTCTAACGAATAAGTATTTGATTAATTATATGGAGAAATATTATGCTTACTTAGACGAATGTGGAGGTTATGGCTTTAATGATTCTGTATTGGAGCAGGAAAGAATGTTTATTGTTGCTGCTGCCATAATAAAAGAATCAGATATCGAAGTCGTCAATTCAGCTTTAAGTAGTATCAGTCAAGAAGATTTTGGTGGACAAGAAATAAAGTCAAATCGAATTAAAGGGAACCATTCGAGAAGAATTC
>DGTJ01000052.1:0-8983 GCA_002393725.1 Prevotella sp. UBA4339
ATTGCCGAGGCCCGCGACAAGGGTGACCTCAGCGAGAACTTTGAATATCATGCTGCCAAGCGCGAGCAGTCGCGCCTGCTGGGAAGGATACGCTTTAAGCAGAGGGTGCTGGAGAACGCCCGTGTTATCGATACCTCACGGCTCGGAAGTGACAGCGTGGGGCTGCTGAGCAGGGTGGAGATGACCAACCTGGCCAACAACAGCCGCATGACCTACACCATCGCCAGCCCTCACGAGGCTAATCTGCGCGAAGGCAAGATATCAATAAAGTCGCCTATAGCCCAGGCACTGCTTAACAAAAAGCCCGGCGAGATCGTGGAAGTACGCGTCCCCGCCGGTATGCTCAGGCTCCGTATCGAGAGCATCCAGATAGGATAGCCTCGATACGAGCAGACAGGTCACTTAAACAACTGGTCGAGGAAGGTATAGAATGCAGGGTCTTCGCCGATGACGGTCTTGACGATGTTACCCTCCGGTGATATTACAATCTTCGTGGGGAAACCCTGTATCTCGTACTTCTCAAGCACTCCAGAGGTCTCTGTATTGTACACATGCAGCCAGGGGAGTTCGTATTTCTTCACGGCAGCCTTCCACTTCTCCTCGCTGTCGTTGCAGTCGATGCCGAGAATCTCCAACTTACCCTGATATTTCTCGTAGTACTTCTTCATCTCGGGTATGCCCTTGATGCACCATACGCACCATGAGCCCCAGAAGTCGAGCACCACGTACTTGCCTCTCAGGCTGCTCAGCGAGAGAGGATTGCCGTTGATGTCGTTCAGCGTAAAGTCGGGAGCTGACTGTCCGTCCTCTTGTGAAGGCTCTGCAGAAGCCGTGTCGGTCTTTTCCTCTGTGGTTGCGGCAGCTGTCTCTGCTGGTTGTCTATTACTGTTGCCGGCGCAGGCACAGAGTGCTGTCGCAAGCAAGATGCTTAGAATAGTTTTTTTCATTTTTACTCCATTTTTATTGTTGATAATTGATTCTTATTTGCCCAGGAACTTCGTGCTCAGATAGTCGTTGAACGCATCCTTGTAGTTGTCGCCTATGGGCAGGTAGGTCTCCGAGTCCATTATTACCCGGTTCTTGTTCACCTCCTGTATCTTTTTCAGGTTGATTATGTAGCTGCGGTGGATTCTCATGAAGTGTGAAGGCAGGAATTCCTCCATCTTCTTCATCGACAGCAGCGTGACGATGGGCTTGGGCTGGCTCTCGAGGTGTATCTTAAGATACTCGCTCATGCCCTCGATGTATCGGATATCGCTGATGGAGAGCTTTACCACGCGGTAGTCGGTCTTCACGAAGATGGAGTCGTCTTCCGGCTCGGCGGCGGCTGGCTCTGGCTTGCTCTCAAGGCGCTCCAGGAGGCGGTTGGCAGCACGCTTGAAGTCGTCGAGGCCGAACGGCTTGAGAAGATAGTCTACGGCATCCACCTTGAATCCCTCAACGGCATATTCCGAGTAGGCTGTGGTAAATACGACGAGTGGGGGCGATGACAGTGACTTCACGAAGTCCATGCCGTTGAGGTCGGGCATGTTGATGTCGCAGAAGATGGCATCGATGTCCTCGCTGTTGAGTATCTCCTTTGCCTCTATGGCGCTCTGGCACTCTGCTACCAGTTCCAGGAACTGTATCTTCTTTATGTACGCTGCGAGCTGCTGCAATGCTAATGGCTCGTCGTCGATGGCTAATACTCTTATCATGCTTGTTGGGTGTTAGGTAGAAGTGGGATATTCAGATTTACACTATATACGTCGGGATTATCATCTATCTTTAGCGAATAGTCATTGCCGTAGATAAGCTCAAGACGCTGCTTTACATTCTTCAGCCCCACGCCTCCGTGCTTGTCCTCGGCAGCCTCTATCCTGCTGTTGCGGCAGGTGAAGCTGAGCGTATCTCCGTCTGTGCTCATCGCTATGTCGATGAATGACTCCTTACGGTAGCTTACGCCGTGCTTGAAGGCATTCTCCACGAATGTGATGAACATCAGTGGCGGCACCTCCTTGTTGGGCAGTTGCTCAGGGGTGTTGACAGTTATGCGTACCTTATCGGTGTAGCGCAGCTTCATGAGTGTGATGTAATTATGCAGGAAGGCAATCTCGCGATCCAGCGGTACTCCATGCTTGTTGCCTTCATAAAGTACGAATCGCATCATCTTCGATAGCTCCAGAATGGTTTGCTTGGCCTTCTCGGGATCGATATCCACAAGAGCGTGGATATTGTTTAGCGTGTTCATGAAGAAGTGAGGATTGATCTGATACTTAAGATACTCCAGCTGCTGTTCGAGATTCTGAAGTTCCAGGGCCTTCATCTTCTTCCTGTCACCTTGCTGGCGGAAATAGAGCTTAATGCCAAGGTTCATGCCGAGCATCAGGATGAGGACGACGATGGCGATGATGTCACGCTGTCCGAAGATGAGCGGTGGGCGATGCTCATTGAATGGCTCACGCCCTGGTCCCTGCTCGAAGAAGCCTTCGGGCTGGCGATTGTCTGGGCCGCGCATCTCTCCAGGACCCATGCCTTCAGGTCTGGGCTTTTCACCATCGGGCCTGAACTCGTCACCTCCGGGGCCGAACTTGTCATCTTCGGGCCTGAACCTGCCGTCTTCGGGCGGTTGCTGCCTGTTCATGCCTCTTTCCCTAATCTCCATACGGTGCTGGCGCATCTCCCTGAAATTAGGGCGATGATTGCACTGGTATGTGTGAAAGAGAATGATAATTGCGATGCAGCTGACTATGTACAGCCATTTACGCTGCCGATAGATGAGTATCGGCGCCAGCAGATGGTTGTGGATAAGGAACACTACGAAGAATACTGCATACTGCTTCCATACAGTAAATACTTCCTGCCAATCGAACTCGATATTTGTGTTGGTCGTACGAATGGCAAGCCCCATTACTGGTGCTATGAACAGTAGTGCCCATAGAGCCAGATATATTATCGTTTCTTGTCTGTGTTCCTTCTTGAATGACATCTGAGCTTTTTCGTGCAAAGGTAGCCTATAAAAATAAACGGGGCAAATTCGTTCAACGAACGCCCCGTTTTATTCAGTCAATATCAGATTAGATACCGAGGGCTTTCTTTGCCTTGTCTGCTGCTGCGTCTACGGCCTCACCAGCCTTCTCCTTTGCAGCGTCCTTCACTTCGTTGGCCTTGTCCTCAGCAGCCTTCTTAGCGTCTTCTACAGCGCCTTCTACAGCCTCCTTGCCAGCCTCAACGGCACCATCGGCAGCTGCCTTGGTACCCTCAACAGCCTGAAGCAGACCGTTTACTACTGTCTCAGCAGGAGCCTCTGTGATAGCACCTAATGCAGCATTCAGAGCAGCATTCTCACCAGCAAAAGCCTTGATCTTGTCGGCATTCTCCTTCAGGAAGGTCTGAACCTTAGTAACATACTCCTTGGCCACCTCGGGGTTAGAACCGATAATCTCCTTGATCTTCTCCTGTACGGTGGTAAGCACTTCCTGGAGCTTGGTTGCATCCTTTGCCTCAATCTGCTCTGTCAGGGCGCTGATGGTAGCAGCTGCCTCATCCTCTGCATTGTAGACTACTGCCTCTTCCTCTTCGGCTGGAGCCTCTGCAGGAGCCTGAGCCTTGTTTCCACATGATGTCAAACCAATGGCGAATACTGCCATAACTGCGAAAATAATTTTCTTCATAATGCTTTCTCTTTTAATTGTGTTATAAGTAAAAATTGATTTTCGGCAACAAAATTAGGGGATTTTTGAATATGTTGTTAAATGTCAGCCTCTTTTTTAACTTTTTTTCTTACTTTTGTGCCCGGAATTCTTCATTAATAGTGTGAAGAATGCTAAATAGGTATTAGTAAAAAGACTGATTATGACAACTTTAGAGTTTAAACCTAAGCTGTTTTCTACGTTGAAGACATATAATAGGAAACAGTTTACTACCGACTTGCTGGCGGGTATTATTGTGGGTATCGTGGCCCTGCCGCTGGCAATTGCCTTTGGTATTGCCTCTGGTGTGACTCCTGAGAAGGGTATTATCACAGCCATCGTGGCAGGACTTATCATATCTCTCTTCGGAGGTTCGAAGGTGCAGATAGGCGGTCCTACGGGCGCGTTCATTATTATAATATATGGCATAATCCAGCAGTACGGCTTTGAAGGCCTTACGATAGCAACGCTGATGGCTGGAGTGTTCCTTATTATGTTTGGAGTACTGCATCTGGGCACGATCATCAAGTACATACCTTATCCGATAGTGGTAGGATTTACATCTGGTATAGCCATCACCATCTTTACCACTCAGGTTAAGGATCTCTTTGGCCTGACGATGGAGAAGGTGCCTTCCGACTTTATTGAGAAGTGGATAGCTTATATCGGCGACTTCCACACCGTCGACCCCTGGAGCGCAGCTGTGGGAATAGGCTCTGTGGCCGTCATCTCACTCTGGCCTCGTATGACTAAGTGGTCAGTGTTCAACGGTAAGTGGTCAATATTCAGAAAGCTTCCTGGGTCGTTGATAGCAATCATACTGATGACTATTGCTGCACTCCTGCTGAAGCAATATATGGGAGTGACATCGATAGAGACTATCGGCGACCGCTTCTCTATATCAAGCCAGCTGCCTGGTGCAAACGTGCCCGACTTGTCGTGGGATGTAATTAAGGGGCTGGTGTCGCCTGCCATTACGATTGCCATACTGGGTGCCATAGAGTCTCTGCTCTCAGCGGCTGTGGCTGATGGTGTGATAGGCGACCGGCACAACTCTAATACAGAGCTGATAGCTCAGGGACTGGCAAACCTCGCATCGCCAATCTTCGGAGGAATCCCAGCCACAGGTGCCATTGCACGTACGATGACCAACATCAATAACGGCGGGCGTACACCTATTGCAGGTGTGGTTCATGCTGCCGTATTGCTGCTGATATTCCTCTTCCTGATGCCGCTGGCGCAGTATATACCGATGGCATGTCTTGCTGGCGTGCTGGTTATCGTTAGCTATAACATGAGTGGATGGCGCAGTTTCCTGAGTATACTGAAGAATCCAAAGAGCGACGTGATCGTACTTTGGGTGACATTTGTACTTACCGTCATCTTTGACCTCACGATTGCCATTGAGGTAGGCCTGATATGTGCATGTCTGCTCTTTATGCGTCGTATGGCAGAGACTACTGACGTGAAGGTTATCAGCGACGAGATCAATCCTGAGGAGGAAAACAGCGATTTCCAGATGGGTAACCTTGAGCACCTTACAATACCTGACGGAGTGGAGGTATATGAGATCAACGGCCCGTATTTCTTTGGGGCTGGAAACCGTTTTGAGGAGATAATGAGTGCATTAGGTCATAATCGTCCTAAGGTAAGGATTATCCGCATGCGAAAGGTGCCGTTTGTGGATTCTACAGGTATCCATAACCTTACGAATCTTTGTGCGATGTCGCAGGCAGAGGGAATACAGGTGGTTCTGTCGGGTGTTAATCCTAAGGTACAGGCAGTATTGCATAAGGCTAAATTCGACAAGATGCTTGGCGAGGAGAATATCTGCTCACACATCAATCTGGCGCTCGAACGTGCAAAGCAGCTGGTATAAAATAAATGCTCACCAAGACGGTGAGCATTTTATTTTTCTATCTAATGGCAATCTCTTATTGCATGTCGTAGACTACTTTCATAAGCTTCTTTCCAAGGTCATCAGCCTGCTCCATAGTCTGGGCCTCGCTGTATACACGGATGATAGGCTCAGTATTCGACTTGCGCAGATGAACCCAGCGGTCGGGGAAGTCTATCTTCACACCATCGATGTCATTGACCTGAGCAGACGGGTCTGCAGCAAACATCTCCTTTACCTTGACGAGAATAGCGTCAACATCAGTTTCTGGAGTAAGGTCAATGCGGTTCTTGGCTATCTGATAGTCAGGGAATGTGGAGCGCAGTTCTGATGCGGTACATCCTTTCTGTGCAAGGCTGGAGAGGAACAGTACTATGCCAACGAGTGCATCACGGCCATAATGGCTCTCAGGATAGATCACTCCACCATTGCCTTCACCGCCGATCACAGCGCCTACTTCCTTCATCTTGGTCGTTACATTAACCTCGCCAACGGCAGCTGCACTATACTTACCGCCGTGCTTCTCAGTCACATCACGCAGAGCGCGAGTGCTGCTGAGGTTGCTTACGGTATTGCCAACGGTGTGGCTGAGTACGTAGTCTGCAACACTTACGAGGGTGTACTCTTCTCCGAACATCTTTCCGTCTTCACAGATAAATGCCAGGCGGTCAACATCTGGGTCGACTACGATGCCGAGGTCAAAGCCTCCCTTCTTCATCTTGTCCATGATGCCCTGAAGGTTCTTCTCCAATGGCTCTGGATTATGGGCAAAGTCACCGGTGCACTCTCCGTTGAGGATCTCATAGCTTACTCCGATTGCATCGAAGAGCTTTGGAAGGATGATTCCTCCTACTGAGTTTATCGTATCCACGCAGACACGGAACTTACGCTTCTTGATAGCTTCGATATCAGCCAGCTTTAGCTGAAGGACAGAATCGATGTGACGCTGGTCAAAACTATCATCTTCTGTATATTTTCCAAGGTCGTCTACCTCAGCATAGTCAAAATCCTCGCGCTCAGCGATGTCGAGAACTTCGGCACCGTCAGCTGCCGTAAGAAACTCTCCCTCATTATTGAGCAGTTTAAGGGCATTCCACATACGTGGGTTATGCGAAGCTGTGATGATGATACCACCATCTGCACCAGCCATGCGGACTGCCAGCTCTGTTGTCGGAGTGGTAGCGTAGCCGATGTTGATCACATCGTATCCCATACCCATCAGAGTGCCGCAGGCAACATTCTTTACCATCTCACCAGAGATTCGCCCATCGCGTCCTACAACAATCTTGTTGGATTTGCTCTTGCCGCTTTTCCTTATGAATGTTGCATAAGCTGTTGTAAACTTGACGATGTCTAAGGGGTTTAATGTATCACCTGTATGTCCGCCAATCGTTCCGCGGATACCTGAAATTGATTTGATAAGTGTCATAGGGTTTATCTGTAATATAAAAAATCGTTATGCTTCCCGTTGATATGTTATCTCATAGAAATATGGGGTCACGTTGGATGAAGCCATTGTGTGGCCTTGACTGTGTGGAACAATCAGGCGTACCTTTGCAATCTCATCACCATCTTTTTCGGGATATCCCACATTTATATAAGTTAGTGGCACAAGCCAGCCTGGTGGAACTTGGGCAGAGCCATATACGTAATACATATTATATGCGATAGACTTTGTAAATGAAGCTGTAAATGTCCCACTGGTACAGCTCACTCGCATGATGTCCGGGCTGGCTGCAGAATATGATGCATTGGTTATCACGCAGAGAGTATCAGAGCTTATGTTGTATTCTTTGCATCTGCATACGAGGTTGGCTGTCTCACCATTCTGCAGCTTATTACCGCATCCATTGCGAACAATCTGCATATATACACCGCTCTTGTCAAGTTTTACAAATTCATTGCGAGTAAGGTCTGTCTTGTAGCCTTTCTGTACAAAGGCATCTTCTGAGATCACGGTTATGCTACTGTCTGCAATGAACTTGTTAATGGCATTGCGCTCTTTTTCCTTCATATCACCATAGGTCTCGTAATCATTGCAACTTGCGAGAACGGCTATGGCTGCTATTAATATAAAAACTATTTTCTTCATATCGAGCGCAAAATTACAAAAAAACATCGAACCTTGGTCATTGGAGGTTGACCATTTTGCCTTGCCTTGTGTTTTTTTAACTTAAATCTTACTTCTATGGGCTTATATTAATCTGTCAGCAAAAGCTTCAATCGCTTTTTGAGTGATCTTTATTGCCTCATCAATCGTACAATTAAGGCGTCCGCCAGAGGCATTGAGGTGCCCTCCGCCATTAAAGAACTGCGCTGCCATCTTATTGCAGGGGAAATCATCTACTGACCGCAGGCTCACCCAGACAGTATTCTCCTTCTCTGTATCTTCACGCAGCGAGACGGACAGTTTCAGCCCTTTTATTTGTTGCGGCAGGTTTACCAGCCCTTCTGCATCGCCCTTGATAAAGTGGAATCGTCTCTGTTCTTCTTTTGTTATTGTGTAGTAGCTGGTATTGTATTCTTTCAGATATACAAGTTTCTCATACATTACATAGCCCATCATACGGAGTCGGTTCTCGCTATAGTTGTGGTATACGTTGCGATAGATCTTATCTTTGTCTATCTTCTTCGTCAGCAACTGGGATATGATGAAGTAAATCTCGCACTGAGAAGAGTTGTATTGAAATCCTCCTGTATCTGTCATCATACCGCAATATACAGGTATTGCAAAATGCTTGTTTTGTGACTCGAAGCCACCAAGTTGCCAAACAATGCGGAATATCAGTTCGCTTGTACTGCTGGCTGCAGGCTGTGAGATAGTGAGGATTGCAGGCACGTCTGGATCGAGATGGTGATCTATGAGAACCAGAGGTGTCTTCATCTCACGCATTGCAGTCTCCATGTTGTCCACACGGCTAAGTGTATTGTAATCAAGGCAGAACACCAGGTCTGAGATTTTAAGGAGCATATCACATTTCTCCTTGTGCTTGTCGTAGCGGACTATCTTTTCTGTATTGGGTAGCCATTGCAGGAAATCAGGGTATTGATCAGGTACAATGACGTTTACTTCCTTTCCTAATGACCACAGATATGCAGCCAGGCCCAATGATGAGCCTATGGCATCTCCATCTGGATTGTGGTGACAGGTGATAACAATATTCTGTGAGGTAGAAATCAGGTGGCTTAATTGGGCCACCTGATCTTCTGTCAATATGTCGATATTCATATTAGAACAGCTTGTTGGGATAAACACCGTCGTCAACGAGCTTCTTGATACGTGCAACAGTAGCATCACGATCTGCTGCATAGGTCACGCCAAACCACTTGGATGTAGTGTCAAGTACTTCTACAGTGGCTGTACCTTCGTTGATCAGCTTGTTTACCATAAGAGGGATGAAGAACTCTGCCTTCA
>DGTJ01000052.1:9030-21418 GCA_002393725.1 Prevotella sp. UBA4339
AGGTTCTCGATGTTCTTCGGGTCGGAGAGGAATTCCTTGAAGTATTCCTCAGAATATTCGAAGTAATCTGGTGTGAAGCCCCACATGTTCATGGAAACAGGAGTGTTGTCGGCTACCTCAACCCATTTGCCGTCCTCATCCTTATATCGGATAGGCTCAGTAGCAGCACCGGAATTAGAACCGTCAGCAGCGCAGCGTACTATCTCTGTGCGCTCAACAACTGTTGTAAGGTGACCCTTCTCATTCTTTGAGCAGATACCGCGGGCAACGGTGCCGTTCTCCGAGAGGGTGTTGCCTACACGGAAACCTACCATTGCGTATTGGTTCTTGGCACCTTCTGGCAGATCTGCAAGGAACTTGCCGATAACCATGAACGCATCGCGATTGTAGAAATCATCGCAGTTGATAACGCAGAAAGGCTCCTTAATGACGTCCTTACCCATCAGCACTGCGTGGTTAGTGCCCCAAGGCTTCTGACGACCTTCTGGTACAGAGAATCCCTCAGGCAGTGCATCGAGAGCCTGGAAGCAAAGCTCACACTTAACCTTGCCCTCGTACTTGGAAAGAATCTGAGTGCGGAACTGCTCCTCGAAGTCTTTTCTGATTACCCATACGATCTTGCCGAATCCTGCCTGGATGGCATCGTATATACTATAGTCCATGATTGTTTCACCATTTGGTCCAAGACCATCAAGTTGTTTCAGGCCACCGTAGCGGCTTCCCATACCTGCTGCAAGCAGAAATAGAGTTGGTTTCATAATTGCGTTATATTTTATGTGAAGTTAATAATCTTGTGCAAAGGTAGTAATATTTTCTTATGATAGAATGATTTTACCTTAATGAATACTTGTTTTTATGATTTTTTAAACCCATCAGAATGGGTAGCCGATTGCGAAGTTCAAGGTGTGGGCATCTTTGAAACGTGCAATATTGAAGTAGCCGCCCTTCACTGTACCATCATCTTTTATGGTGTCATAGGGGAAATGAAGTGCTATTCCCCAGTCGACACGGATTACGAGGAATCCAAGGTCATAGCGGAGGCCGATGCCTGTTCCGAGAGCAATATCATTTAAAAAGCTTGATGGCTCGAATATGGACTGCTTCTCCCAAATCTGGAAAGTCTTAATTACATTCCGGGTCTCCTCATCGGTAATACTTTGAATGAAGGCATCATCATAGGTCTCCGAACCTTTGAAGTCCCATACATTGCCTGCATCCAGGAATATGGCACCATGCAGGTTTCCCCAGAGGGGAGTGCGGTACTCGAGGTTCATAATCAACTTGATCTCACCATTCCGGAATATGTAGTTGAACTGTCTGTCGTTAATTTCGAAGTCGTTAAATCTTCCAGGGCCGATATCTCTCACTCTGAAGGCTCTTATGCTGTTGGCGCCACCGGCATAGAACAGTTCGCTGTAGGGAGCACCATCGGAATTTCCATAAGACCAAACTAAGCCAGTGTTAACGTGCCCTACAAGTTTTGATTTCATGCCTATTGACCAAGTCTTGGTAAAGTCTGTCTCAACACGAAGGAACTGCGAATAGTCTGTCTTGAAAATCTTCTTGTATTTCTCGTTGAACGACCTTCCTCTGGCCATATCTATGAGTGATACGATATTTCCTGATTCTTCAACAGTAGTTTCCCATCGGATGGGATTGAGCATCTTTGATGGACTGGTATAAATATAGGTATATCGTATTTTGGGTATGAAGTAGTCTTCCATTGTCCTTTCCAGGAAGATATTATCCTGCATCAGCGATTCGTATTTTTCTGTGGTGCTGTTCTTAAACTGATATTTCACTGTCAGTGGTGAGAACTCATGCTTGCTCGTCTCTGATGGCTGCCACCGGTATGTCCATTCCCCTGAAACAACATGCATCTTGTAATAATCCGTACGGCGCACCACGTCTGCTGATATCTTTGCAAATGTGGTTGGGGCGGCATAGAAATTTCTGCGAGGTCTCCTTCTTCCGTCCCTTGGGCGCCTTATACGGTCACTGTTGTAGAAAGGTGCTATGATGCGTGGGAACTCAAGAGACACGTCGGCACCATATTGGTAGCTCCCGTCTTTTACTCCGCCTGAGTTCTGCCACTGATATGAGCCGTGAAGGTTTACGTCGAGCTTTTCTGCGCCTCTGAAGAGATTGCGCTTGGCGAAACCGATTTTGACCTCAGGACCATATCGTCCGTTGGTGCGCCCGATGGCATTGCCTTCGATGTAAAAGTCATAAGGCTTATCGAACACACAGTTGAGACTAAGGTCAAGAGTGTCTGTATCAGGTCTCGGTGTAAACTGGAAATCTGTACTTGTAAATACTCCTGTAGCATTTATCTTGTTTGCCGACTCCAAATACTTGTCATAACTGAATTCCTGGCGAGGTCTTAATCTCAGGTTCCTTAATATTACACTTGGGATGATCGGAGGGCGTTTCCCATTGAAGTGAAATGTAAGGTGCCTTCTATTCAAGGAGTCTTTCAGCTGTTCACGGAAAGACTTCCTATATTGTATGTCGATATTACCGATGTACCATTTTTTCAGAACTTCCTTTGGGAGGTCATCAATAAGTTGGAATCTCAGCTGGCTCTTGCCTTCTACAGCAAAAGTGTCAGCCAGATATGTGGCATAGCTTGGATTATAATAGTAGTATCCGTTATTACGCAGCAGGGTGCTTATGCGTGTTCGCTCTCCGTCAAGGTTGGCCACATTGAAAGGCATGCCTTTCTTGATGAGACTTTCCTCTTGGGTGGAGTCGATAAGCTCTTGCATGGCCTTAGGGTATTTGACATAGCTTACGCTGTCAAGAGTGAAAAGCGAGTCGAGAGTAATTGTATAGCGTATCCTGCTCTTCTTTGGATTCTTTGAAGGTACCAGCTCATAGTCAACGTGGCTTCTGAAATACCCATTGTTGCGCAACACGTTTTGTGCCACCGTTGCTCGCATGGCTGGGTTTACCTGACTTATGAGCACTGGGGGAGTACCGAAGCTTTTTGTCATCCACTTTGAGAACTTTCCCTCTTTGCCTGCGAAATGGTTGTATATCCACAGATGCCACGACCAAGGCGCAGTATAGTAGCTGCTGCCAAAGAGTGATCCGTTGGGCTCAGTGGCTAAGGCTGCCTCTACTTCTATTTTGGTATTCTCAAGATAACTCGCATGAGTCTTGTCGTTGTTCTCGTCGGCATATTCGATGGGTTTCAGGCCTGCGAAGAGCTGTTCGCCTTCTGGTATGTTCTTGGTCATCGAACAGGAGGTGAGGAGAAGTGTAAGTGATATACAGAATATCCCTATATATATATTGCCCTTTTTCGTCATTTCCTAGAATCTGTCTTAATTGTATCCCTTGGTTCCCGCATTATCCGACCGTTTGTCGCTTGGACATTATTCTTTAACCTGAAGATGTCCCAGAATCTGTCAAGTTTTCTTCGCCAGATAAAACCACCGCCATATTCGCTCGTATAGCCTTCAAGCCAGTCATATACATTCTGCTTGTAGAAGAGCTTAAGGTTCTGGGTCCCCTCTTGGTTGAGACGATATTCCATCGATACATTGTCGAAGAATGACTGTTTCTGTCCGATGTCAGTATTGCCCCCTGTTGCAAGAAGGCCTCCTATCTGAATCTTAAGACGGTTGTTGAGTAACCGCTTTGAGAACTGGAAGGAGAAGTCTTGTTTCTCCTTTCCGCTACTGTTTACGGAGCTCTCTACGCCTATGCTGATATCGATAGTCTTCAGGGCTGAGCCTGCTATATTGTTGATCTCGTTCTGCAGGAATGCACTGAGTGCGGAGTTCATGGAGAAGTTACCGGAGGCACTGCTGTCCAGATACATGCCTGTGGTAATCATTGCTACTGCTATCTTACCTCGTTCTTCAATTGACATCGAGCTGAGTTCTCCATTTATAAGATTGTCTTCCGGAGCTTCAATTATGAACTGAAGGCCCATATCATTGAGCGTCTTGCTTATCTCTACTCCGCAATCGAAAGCCACACTTCTCACTACGCCAGACTCGTCTTTTACTGTACTCTTGTTGCGCTCTGTGGCAGTGATACTGAGTCTGGGGTTCATCGGATCGCCTGTAAACTCTACGTAGCTGCCGCTTTTGATGTTAAATGTTCTCAGCGGTATTATCGGTAGTGAGTACTTCATTACTCCGCTGTTGATGGTATATCGGCCTGTAAGACTTAACTCTTGGGCATTGTACTTCATTCTCAGGTCTCCTCCGCCTGTCAGCTCTACGTAGTTGGTCTGGTCTGCGTTGAGATTGCATATTACGTGAGCGCCCTCTGACACTTTAATGGTCAAGTCTGCATTCAGCCCTGTAGGCTTGGGACGGATAACGATTACCTCTGTTGTATCATTGAAATCAGTGAACTTCACTAATTCGTCTAAGCGGTTGTCGGTAGAGAGTGGAGAGTCAAGAAGCATGTATGTCATATCGGTAGAGCCTAACACATCCAGGCGGCCACGCATACTCAACTGGTCAACAGGTCCTTGCATGCGGGCAAAGAAGTTGACGAAAGCCTTTCCGAAAGCGAGTGATTTCTGTTCTTGCTTTGCATTGATCAACAGCAGATTCCGTGCTCTCATCTGCATATCCATCGTGATGTGCTCTGTGTCTTTGAAGTCTACGTTACCCATCATCACCAAAGGCTCGTCGTTGTAGGCATACAGACCGAAATTCTCTATCAGGATCTGTGAGTCAACGATTCGTATGGGGTCATTGTCAAACCTCATTTTTACTCCGTATGGCTGACTTATCAGATATGCATCCTCTACGAATATTTCACCGTCTACATCTGGATGCCTTGTGCTGCCATGAATCGAGAGCGTTCCCTCGCCAAAACCTTCGAGGCCTACGATTTGGTCAGGAACAAATCCGTTGGCTATTGACAGAGGGAAGTGTGTCATTGTCATGGTGGCGTCAATTATGTTCTCGTCACCATTCTGATATGTACCAGATAGTAATCCGAATTCTTCTTCGTCGAGCATAAACCGGGCTTCGATGGCATGCGTATTGTCTTCCTTCATCAGATAGACAAACTCTGTGCTTATATTTCCTATCGGTGAATTTTCGTAGGTCATCTGCTCAACGGCCATGTCTGATGCGAGGGAGATGTTCTCATTCTTGTCCTGTATGATATGGTAGTCACCATGCAGATAGCCAGTCACACGTGGCATGTACGGGATGACAGAAGACAATTCTCCTAAGTCGAGCCGGTTTACGCTTACGGTAAGGTCTTGAAGCATTGTTGAGTCCTGATTCTCTGTATATAGTTTCAGACCGGTCTTGTCATCGGCTATCAGGTCAACCTTTGCCTGCACTTTCCCTCCCTTGTTGAGGAAGATGAAATTGTCTTTGTTGAGATTGAACTCCTTGTATCCGAGCATCGGGCGTTCAGGCATCAGCCTGATCCTTATACCATCCTGTTCCATCTCTGCCGTAGCACCAATCCTTACTCCCATGCGGTTCTTTGCATCATAATATCTCAGCCCTGCCAGTGCTCCATGCTCGTGGAAATGACCATCGATAAGTGTGTTGAATACGAATTGCGGATTCTTCTTGTTGTTCCTTATCTGTGCCTGATAGGTCAGCTTGTCGGCTTTCTGGGTTAGGTTGAGCCGGATGGTATCGATCCGTATGCTGTCGTAGTTGAGTGAATATAGATGGCTGCTTCCGTTGATGCCGGTCTCTGGCGATGCGGTAATATCTACCAGTATCTCCTTGAAGTCAATGTCACTCGTATGTAAAAGGGTTGCTATCGGGTTTTCTTTCTTGCTCTCTATGTGCAGCTTCATCGTTGGCAGCAGGCGCTTTATGGCTGGCTGATCGATAATACGGCTCTCGTATTGCACCTTGATAGAGTCTGTAAGAGTGCTTATTTGCCTGAGGATGCTTTCGTAGTCTCCGCTGCCGTCAATCTTTATAATAAAATCTCCGCTTTGCGCCCTTACGTATGTAGTGTCGGCATTTGTTCTGACGAGCAGTCCGATATGGTCTGTGTTATATGTCCTTTTCTCGTCTTTTATCACGATATCTCCTATCAACCCTCTGACATAGTGTGTCTTTTTGAAATCGGAATTGACGTCTACGTCTCCTTTGAATCCAATGGCGAGTGTATCATTGACAAGGCGCAGTCTTAGTAGGTCTGCTTTGGTGATGTCTGTGCTGACAGAGCCTTCAAAGCGGTTTTTGCCCAATAGGGCATCAAGGCTTATCGTTCCATTTATGAGTTCATTATGTCCTGTGAGCAGTGCCTGCGCCTTACCATTGTGCAAATTGGCTGATGCTGCGAAGTCCGTGATATTCAGGCTGCCGTATTGCAGCTGGCTGATATTGGCTTCGGCCGCAAGATGACTCTTGTCTGAGAGGAAGTCTGTGCCATAGCCTTTTGCCTTCATGTCTGCCGAGAGATTGTATAGAGAGTCGTTGGGCATGAAATGGTGCAGGTTCAGATCAGTGATACTGATATCAGCATCGTAACTCATAAAGTCGATAGCCATCTCGCTCTTGGCATTCTTGGGGATAGTGGCATCGGCCGACAGTTTTACGGTGCCTTTGCCTTCATGTGCAATCATGTCGGCTGAGTATTTGTTCTTTCCGTTGGCCTTTAGTCCACCATCTATGGTGATGCCTGAAGGTATTCGGTAGTTCTTCGAAAGCTTGGGGTCGGCAAGTGCCAGAAGGAAATTCACGTCTTGCATCCTGGCACTTACTTTCAGGTCACAAACAGGCACCTGGTCTTGCTGCGACAAACCGGCTGTGCCGTTGAGATTCATGTTGAAGGCTGAAGGCAGTGAGATATTTAGCCCTGTAAGTTCCATTGCCTGGATATTTCCATTAAGTGAGCCTTTGATGTTTATCGGCTGGTTGGGATATTCCTTTATAAACGCTTGTGGCAGTTCGCCCATGAATCTTATCATGTCCTGCTTGCCTATCTGGGCATTCAGGCGCATTTTCATTTGTCCGGGATTCTGTGAGTCGGCCAGGTTGAAGTCGAGGTCTGTGTCTGTATAGATGTCAGAGTCCGTTGTGCGCAGGGTCATTCCCTTAAGCTGTATATTGTTGAAAATGGAGTCCAGCCTGATGCTTCCTGACATGTGGCTTATGTCAATGCCGCATCTCTCCCTCGCTGAACTTTCCTTGATATATAGAGATAGTCCTGATGGAGAGAAGAGGAAAGAGTCAATATGCATGATGAGATCGCTCATGGCGATATGGTTGAAGTCAAAGCCTTTCTCTTCCGGCATCCATTGGTTGTCGTATCTGAACTTGCCGTTTCTCCATTCTGTACATGTTATCCCGTATATCCCTTTACCTATGTCTATGTTTGCCTCCCTGGCTACAGCATTTCCTAAGTAGGTCTGGATGTTGAGTGTGTCTCCGGGCATGTGGATGGTCAGGCTTGTATTCTTAAAGTTGAGGCTGTCGGCTTTGATGATCCATTTGGCTGTTGACTCTGTGGTGTCTACAGCGGCAGTGTCGCTCATTGCGATGTCAATATTTGCTTCTGCAAGCCGTGCTCCGTTTATCTCTGCTGTCTCTTTATCGAGGTCAATACCTTTCGATGCCAGCCATAGCTCCTCCATCCGTCCTTTTATTCTCAGGTCACTGATGAATCCATTGGTGTTGATGCTTGCTGTTTTCAGCGACAGCTCGTTTATTACGATACGCTTTTTTAGTAATGGCAGCAGTTTGATGTCAGCCGTGAGGTGCTTGATGTCGGCTATGGTGTCTTTCACTTGTGGCAGGGAGTCGTTCTGGTGAAGTGCACGGAAGTCGTTAAGTCCGAAATTCAGTGGCCATTCCAGAGTGACGCGTCCTAAAGAGATCTCCATGCCAGTCTTTTCTGAGACTATCGATACTACCTTGTCTGCAACCCAATTCTGTACTGGTGGCAGATAGAGTAGGGCGGTGAGTATCAGAAACAGCAGAAACGGTGATGCTACCGCTATTGCGATCCATTTTAGGACTTTTCTTGTCATGATGATATGATTAATCCATAGGGAACAATCCGAATAACTTGGCATCAATCATGTCTGTCACCTGTTGGAGGTGTTCAGGATTGTCACCAAACTTGCAGTTGTCTCCATCTACGATGATCAGCTGGCCCTTATACGTGCTGATCCACTCTTCATATCGTTTCTCCAGTCCCTGCAGATAGTCCAGTCGCATAGTCTGCTCATATTCCCGTCCGCGCTTTTGTATCTGTGCCACGAGGGTGGGGATACTCGAGCGGATATATATCATCAGGTCGGGCAGCTTAACGAGTGACATCATCAGGTCAAAGAGGTCGGAGTAGTTGTCGAAGTCTCTGTCGCTCATCATCCCCTGTGAGTGCAGGTTGGGTGCGAAGATGCGTGCATCCTCAAAGATGGTGCGGTCCTGGATTATGGTGTCGTTCGATCTTGATATCTCCACCACTTCCTTGAATCGCTTGTTCAGGAAGTAGATTTGCAGATTGAATGCCCATCTGGGCATGTCGGCATAGAAGTCTGCCAGATAGGGGTTGTTGTCTACTGGTTCAAATCGTGGTGTCCAGCCGTAGCGGTGAGCCAGGAGCTTTGTCAGGGTGGTCTTGCCACTGCCTATGTTGCCTGCTATTGCGATGTGCATATTCTTGTTGTTTTAAGGGTTAGGGAAGAGTCCGAAGAGATTTGCATCTATGCGGTCAATAATCTGCGCCAGGTCATGGGGGTTGTTGATAAAGTCAAGCTGGTCTTTTTCTACTGTCATCACCTTGCCCTGGTATTTGTTATGTATGAAGTCATCGTAGCGTTTGTTCAGATTCTGGAGGTAGTCCAGCTGTATAGTCTGCTCATAGTCTCGCCCACGCTTCTGGATATTGCTTACCAGATATGGCACTGATGCGTGAAGATAAATCATCAAGTCAGGCAGTTTCACTAATGACAACATCTGCTCGAAGAGTTCCATGTAGGTCTCATAGTCGCGGTCTGAGAGATTTCCCATTGCCTTGTTGTTCTCCATGAATACATAGACGCCTTCGAATATGGTGCGGTCCTGAATGATGGTATGATCCGTTTGCGAGATGGCTATCAGGTCGCGGAAGCGCTCTTTCAGGAAGTACACCTCGAGATTGAACGACCATCGGTGTATGTCGTGATAGTAGTCTTCGAGATACGGATTTCCCTCTACCGACTCGTATCTTGGCTCCCAGCCGTAGTGACGTGCCAGCAGCCTGGTGAGTGTGGATTTGCCACTTCCGATGTTGCCTGCTATAGCGATGTGCATAATGCTTTCCAGAGAGGATCGTTGGGTATGGGTGCTTCCACCGTTATCAGCTCCTTTGATACAGGGTGGACAAACTCCACTCGTCTTGACATCAGTGATATGCTGCCGTCAGGATTGCTTCGGGGGGCTCCGTATTTGAGGTCGCCTTTTATGGGGCAGCCCATCGCTGCCAGCTGGCAGCGTATCTGGTGGTGGCGGCCTGTCATGAGATTTACTTCCAGCAGTGTGTAGTTGTCAGAGTGGGAGAGGGCACGGTACTTCAGGATCGCTTTCTTTGAGTCTGGCCTCTCCTTATCGTAGGCATAGCTCTTGTTCTGCTTCTCGTTGCGCACAAGCCAGTGCTCCAAGGTGTGCCATGAGTCATTTTCACTTCTTGCTTCTGACCTTTCACTTCTCTTCACCACTGCCCAGTAAGTCTTATGCACTTCTCCTTCGGCAAACATCTTGTTCAGCCTAGTAAGTGCCTTTGATGTGCGTGCAAAGACCACAAGACCGCTAACGGGTCTGTCAAGCCTGTGTACGACACCTAAGAATACTGCACCAGGTTTCTGGTACTTCTCCTTGATGTAGTCTTTTACAATATCAGAGAGGGGGCGGTCGCCAGTTTTGTCTCCCTGTACGATCTCCCCACTCTGTTTGTTCACGATGATGATATGATTATCCTCGTAGACTACTTCCATAGATTACATGTTCATTCCACCGTCTACCTGGATAACCTGTCCGCTAACATAGCTTGACATGTCGGATGCCAGGAAGGTAGCCACATTTGCAATATCCTCTACCTTACCTCCTCTGCGAAGAGGAATCTTCTGCTTCCACTGCTCACGAATCTCCTCAGAGAGCTGGGCTGTCATCGCTGTCTCAATGAAGCCTGGGGCAATAGCATTGGCACGGATTCCCTTTGGGCCCATTTCCTGTCCGATACTCTTTGCAAGAGCGATGAGTCCTGCCTTTGATGCTGCGTAGTTGGCCTGACCGGCATTGCCGTGAACGCCTACTACTGAAGCCATGTTGATGATACTGCCACTTCGCTGGCGCATCATTACTGGTACGCAGGCATGGATGAAGTTGAATGCCGACTTCAGGTTTACTGCGATGACAGCATCCCACTGCTGTTCTGTCATTCTGAGCATCAGTCCGTCCTTGGTGATGCCTGCATTGTTGACGAGGATGTCGATAGAGCCGAACTCCTCCTTCACAGCCTTTACTACTTCCTCTGTCTGAGCGAAGTCAGCTGCGTTTGATGCATAGCTCTTGGCTTTTACTCCCAGAGCTGCTATCTCCTTCTCTGTCTCCTCGTTGATCTCGAGGTCGGTGAATGCGATGTTAGCGCCTTCTGAGGCGAATTTCAGTGCGATAGCTTTTCCGATACCGCGTGCAGCACCTGTGATCAGGGCTGTCTTACCTTCTAATAATCCCATAATTTCTTATTATAATAGTTTAACGTCTTTGAAGCTTTCCCAGTGCGCCGTACACTACCTTTGCCACTTGTGGCTTGGTGTCTTCCTCCTTCATGCCGTGGGCGATGTGTCCTCTGATGTAAGGCACCTCAAGCCCCTTTACGCAGTAGTGGGTGATGTCGGCCACGAGGTCTACGTTGTCGATGTCGAATTCTCCCACTTCCTTCCCTTCGGAATATACTTTGCGAAACAGCTCTATCTCTGCATCATCAAAGCGCTTGCGCACTTTCTCTACCATCCAGATGTTTCTGAAGAACTCTGCGCGCAGGTTGCCGTTGCGTACCACCGTCTCGCGGATCATGCTCAGATGGGTGTAGATGAGTTCGATCACTTTGTCCTGTGGCCTTATCTTCTTTGCTGCTACCTCATCGAGCTTGTCGCTTAGGCGCTCCAGCTCTCCTTCGATAACGGCATAGTAGATTTCCTCTTTCGATTTAAAATATGTATAGAGAGTTCTTCGCCCCTTGCCTGACTGCATGGCGATGTCATTCATTGTTGTGTTTTCCAGGCCGTTTTTTGCAAACAGCTGGCGTGCCACGTCAACGAGTTTTTGCCTTGTCTTCGATATGGACATTTCCGTTTCCTCCTATGCTTTAAAAATTGCACACAGTTAATTCAATGTGCAAAAGTACATATTAATATTGAGATATCCAAGAAAAAGGTTGTAAAAAAATGGAAAAATGATGTTTTTTCAAAAAAATAGCATAAATATTTGCGTAATTCAAAAAAAAGCAGTACCTTTGCACCCGCAAATAAAAAAATAACATCGCGGAGTGGAGCAGTTGGTAGCTCGCCAGGCTCATAACCTGGAGGTCGCACGTTCGAATCCTGCCTCCGCAACTACAAAAAGCCCGAAGTCTTTCGACTCGGGCTTTTTTCGTGCTTGGCAGAATCCTTCACGTGCTCCCGGTCGCAGTTCTTCGCAGAGCGAAGCGTCCCTTCGGGCCGAGCGCGAATCCTGCCTCCGCAACTACAAAAAGCCCGAAGTCTTTCGACTCGGGCTTTTTTCGTGCTTGGCAGAATCCTTTTTGTTTTTTAGTTGAGATGAAATTGGGAACTCTTTTCCTGTCTTCGATAAAGATACGCTACGGCAGCACCAGACAGATTGTGCCACACACTGAAGATGGCGCCTGGGGTGCTGGCCAATGGGTAGGCTGCGAAATGAATGGTGGCCAGACTGCTTGCCAATCCTGAATTCTGCATGCCTACCTCGATGGAAATGGCTCTCTTCTTCGGCTCCGACAGACTGAGCAGTTGGCCAATCAGATAGCCTAAGCCCAAACCGCAGACGTTGTGAAGCATGACAACTACTACTATCAGCAGACCGCCGGCCAACAGCTTGTCGGCATTTACGGAGATGACGATGGCCACAATAAAGGCGATGGCAACAGACGAGAACGCAGGAAGGTAGTCGGTGGCTCTCTCCGTGAACTTAGGCCAGAGCCACTTGATCAACAATCCCAAGACGATGGGGAGTATGACTATCCATAGAATGCTCAGGAACATGCTCGCCACATCTACATTGATGCTCTTGCCGGCCAGCATCCATGTCAGCAGCGGAGTCAGGAACGGGGCCAGCAGAGTAGATACTCCTGTCATTCCTACGGAGAGAGCGAGGTCGCCTTTGGCCAGATAGGTGATCACGTTTGAGGCCGTGCCGCCAGGACAACAGCCTAC
>DGTJ01000030.1:0-13643 GCA_002393725.1 Prevotella sp. UBA4339
CTGAAATAAATAATTATCCCCGCCAACCTTGGCGGGGATAATTATTTATACAAGTTTCGCATTTACGAGGAGACAAGGAGTTCAGGGAGTTCAAGGAGTTCAAGACATATGTCTGTCAACACCGAATCCTCAAGAACCCTGAAGAGGCAAGGATGGCAGGTAATGTCCTGAACTTCTTGAACTCCCTGAACTCCTTGTCTACAAAGAGCAGGCGAAACTTGTATTTATTATTCTATAGTCTTATATAGCGTTGACGGGTCGTACTTCCCGAGCATCGCGTCGATTATCTCTTCCTCTGTCGATAGGTTGAAGTCGCCGGGTATGGTGTTCTTCAGCGCCGCCGCAGCGAGCGAGTAGTTCAGCTGCTTCTGCTTGTCGTCGGGGAAGAGGCTGACAGCATGCAGCCATCCGCCCATGAAGGCATCGCCCACGCCTACGGGATCCACCACGTCGGGGATGTCGATAATAGGTGCTTGTAGCAGCCTGCCCTCAGTCCAGAGCAGGGCAGTCAGTGTGTGGTGGTTGGAGCTTACGATGTTGCGCATTCCCATCATCCAGTGCTTCAGGCGCGGATACTGGGCGTGTAGCTCGTCGAACCACTCGCCATACTCCTTCATCTGCATCTCGAAGTTGGAGTCTACGGCAGTGAATGGCGGCTGCGGGTGCTGCGACAGCCAGTCGAACTCTATGGCATCGCCAAACATCATGTCGCAGCGAGCCAGCATCCGGCTCAGCGTCTCGCGGGGTGCTGCACCCTCGTACTTCCACAGGTTCTTGCGGTAGTTGATGTCGAAGCATACCGTCACTCCCAGTTCGTCGGCGATGTCGAGAGCCTCGAAGGTGGCCTCTGCCGCCTGCGGTGAGATGGCTGCAGTGATGCCCGACACGTGGAAGTAGTCGCAGTCCTTCAGTATCTCTCGCCAGGCTATCATGCCGGGCTTGAGGTCGTAGTATGCCGAACCCGAGCGGTCGTAGATCACCTTTGCCGCCCGCATCCCTGCTGGTGGCTCGAAGTAGTATGTGCCGATGCGCTGTCCGCCGTAGAGCACTCGGCTGGTGTCTACGCCCAGCTGTGCGAGGTTCATCGCCCCTGCATGTCCTACGGGGGTGTCAGGCAGGCGGGTGATATAGGTCACGTTTTCGCCCTGAGAAGCCAGTGATACAGCCACGTTGGCCTCGCTGCCACCGTATTTGCTGGTGAACATGTCTCCCTGAATCAGCCTGAGCTGCCCAGGTTTGGAGAATCGGAGAAGCAGTTCCCCGAATGTCACTATCTTTTGTCTTTTCATATTCGTTTTTGTGATATCTCGCTGCAAAGATACAACTTTTTCGTCAAAGGCAATGCATTTTGAGCAAAAAAGTTACGTGGTATCCGCAGCGGGGCTGCTCAGCGAGTTCGAGCATGCCTCCCTGCTGAATCATCATTCTGCGCGCGAGAGAGAGCCCGATGCCGCTGCCCCTTCGCTTGGTAGTGAAGAATGGCACGAAGAGTGACTGACGGTTCTCGGCAGGTATGGGCATCCCGTCGTTGCTGATACTTACGGTAGTGCTGTCGGCATCCCTGTCGGCCAGACTTATGATGATGTGCTTTGCGCCTGCTTCCATGGCGTTCTTAGCAAGGTTCATCAGCACCTGTCGCAACATGCCTGCATCAGCCTGTACGGTCAGGTCTGCCGGAATGTCGCTCTCCCATGTCAGCTGAGGATACGAGCGTCGGGTGTCGTCTATCATCTCACGCAGCAGGACATCGCTGACCACAGGCTTCTCCAGCTCTGACATCTTCCGATAGTTGGCTACAAAACTGCTAAGATGGCTCGAAGTGTCATAGATGGCCTGTATGCCGTTCTCGAGTGGAGTCCCCTTGACGTCGTCCCTGCCCAGTAGCGACTGGCTGATGCTTGTGATGGGAGCAGTGGCATTCATTATCTCGTGGGTGAGCACTCTGGTGAGCCTTTCCCACGACTCCACCTCGCTCAGGTTCACCTGCTGGCGTATGGTGTCTCCCAGCCGGTTCAGCGTCTCCTGCATCGCCCTCTCTCCGAAGAACATGCCGTCGGTAGGCATGCGGAAGGTGAAGTCGCGATTGCGTATGGCCTCCTGCATCAGGCGGGCCCGCTGCCTGAGTCTCTGCTGATGGCGGACGAATGCTATCATCAGTGCCAGGCACCCTATACCTATTATTATATATCCGATTATCATATTGCGGCGGCGGGCGTTTCTCTCCCTAAAGTCTCTTCATCTTATTGTAAAGTGTCTGTCTCGTGATGCCAAGCAGTTCGGCAGCCTGAGTCAGATTGCCGTGACAGTGGTCGATGGTGCGCCGGATGTGTTCTCTCTCCATCTCGTCGAGGCTTACGATTTCCTGTTGCATGTCGAGCACGTCCTTCAGCTTGCGCAGAAGCTGCTCGTTGTCCCAGGGCTTGGTGAGGAAGTCGGCAGCACCGCTCTTCAGTCCCTTTACTGCGAGGTTGATGTCTGCGTAGGCGGTCAGCAGCACCACAGGGGTCTGCGGGTGCTGCTTCCTGATGGCCCGGAGCCAGAAGAGGCCCTCGTTGCCGGTGTTCACTCCGAGGGTGAAGTTCATGTCGAGCAGCACGATGTCTACAGGCTGCTGTGCCATCATCTTCAGGATGTCGTCGGGGCTGGTAGTAGTCAGCACCTGTGCGAAGACTCCGTCCAGCAGATAGCGCATTGCTGTGAGTATGGCATCGTTGTCGTCAGCGATAAGAATAGTACCATATTTGTTCATACGGCTGCAAAGTTACAATATTTCCGTCAAGAAATCATACGATAGGGTGTCTAATTTTTAGACGATTTGCTTTCCGGCGGTCAAAAATGCTTGCACCGTCCGGTAGGAAAGCCTAACTTTGCAATGTCGGAAGACAGAAGAATCATAAAGTGACAAAGATATGCGACTAACGAGTATTTATTTGCTGTTGCTCTTATACTGCTGCCGCTCAGTGGCTCAGGGCTGGACCCTGCAGCGATGCATGTGTTACGCTGTGGAGCATAACCATGAGGTGAGACAGGCAGAGCTCGAACTCGACAGTTATCGGGCTGCTAAGACAGGAGCCGTAGGGCGATTCCTGCCTTCGGTGGAAGCAGGCGTGGGAGTGCAGTACAACTTCGGGCGGGCCATCGACCCTGAGACCAACGGATATACTAACGTCAGTACCTTCTATAACGGCTACTCTCTCTCGGCATCGCTGCCTGTATTCGACGGGTTCAGCCGTTTGCATGCCCTCAGGGCTGCCAGAGCCAGCGAGCTGATGGGACAGTCGGCACTACGTCAGCGACAGAATCGGGCGGCACTCGACGTGATGCAGGCTTATACCAACGTGGCCTATTACGAAGGTATGGTGAGGATGGCAGGAGATAGAGTGCAGGAGACCTCGCTGCTGCTCCGGCAGACGCATCTGCTTGAGGAGGTGGGCAGGAAGAGCGCTGCCGATGTGGCTCAGATAGAGTCTCAGCAGGCAGAGGCCGACTATGAGCTGACGCGCCAGAAGAACCTTTTCTCGTCGGCCATGCTGGAGCTGAAGAAGGCAATGGGATATCCCCTGAACGACAGCCTGAGCCTAGATTTTATTCCCACGGTGGGAACGTTTCAGTCCCACGGTGGGAATGTTTTAGTCCCACGGTGGGAATATTCTACGGGTCTGGACCTCTCTCCAGAGCTTCAGCAAGCCCGTCATCGAATGACGGTATCACGGCATGAGTGGCATCAGGCCCGCGCAGCACTTTTTCCCTCTCTCTCATTGAGTGCGGGTCTGAACACCACTTATCATAAGCAGCTGCACACTGAGACGGCAGCCTCCTTCAGAAGCCAGCTGGCCGGCAACATGGGGCAGTACATCGGAGTGTCGCTGAGCATACCCTTGTTCAATAGGCTGCAGACCCTTTCGGGCATCCGCAAGGCTAAGAACAACTACAAGATAGCCTGCGAGGAATATCAGCAGCAGCGGCTGGAGCTGGAGAAGCTGAGTCGGGAGGCCTGGCAGGACTGGCAGGGGTATCTGAAACAGACAGAGCAGATGATCCACAAGGTGGATGCCGACTCACTGGCCTATCAGCTCGCCCGCAGGCAGTTCGAGGAGGGACTCTCTACTGCCATCGACCTGCATGCCACATCGTCGCAGCTGCTCCGTTCGAAGGCTACGCTGCTGCAATGCCGGCTGATGGTAATGGTAAAGGAGATACTGGTGAGATATTATAATGGAGAACAGATATGGACAGAGTAATCGAAAAGACAAGAATCGGGCGGCTGAAGAGGTATTGGCCCTATGCAGTCTTCGGGAGCCTGCTGATTGGGGCAGGCTGCTGGATGCTGCTTGGCAGTCATGCCTCTACGCTCAAGGTGAGCAGGGACGAACTGACCATCGGTGAAGTGCGGCGGGCAGAGTTTAAGGACTATGTCAGGACCAACGGTCAGGTGCTTCCTATCCAGGTGGTGCAGATATCCCCTGAAGAAGGCGGCATAGTGATGGAGAAGGTGGTAGAAGAGGGCACGATGGTGCACAAGGGCGATGTCATCGTGCGTCTGAGCAATTCGGGCCTCGACCTTCAGATACTTAATGCAGAGGCGGAACTGGCAGAGAAGCAGAACCTTCTGCGAAACACCCAGGTGGCGATGCAGCAGGACCGCCTGAACAATCAGACGGAGCAGGCCCAGCTGGATATCGACACCCAGCGCAAGCAGCGCGCCTTCGAGCAGAACCGCAGGCTCTATGCCGAGCGGCTGATCAGCCGCGAAGACTATCTGCAGTCGCAGGAGGACTATCAGCTCTCCGCCAGGAAACGCTCACTGGTGTCGAAGCGCCTGAAGCAGGACTCCATCTACCGTACGGTTCAGATGGACCAGATGGAGGATAACCTCGAAAACATGCGCCGCAACACCCAGCTGGTGCGCCAGCGCAAGGACAAACTCGAAGTGCGATCTGCAATTGACGGTGAACTGGGACTGCTCGATGTGGAGCTGGGACAGAGTATCAGCCCAGGACAGAAGATAGGACAGCTGAACGACCTCTCCGACTATAAGGTGCAGGCACAGATCGACGAGCATTATATCGACAGGGTGCGCCAGGGACTGACAGCTACTTTCACCCGAGGCGGCAGGCAGCACCTGCTGCAGGTGCGCAAGGTCTATCCCGAGGTGCGTGAAGGCAAGTTCCGGTGCGACTTCGTCTTCAAGGGCGAGCGTCCTGAGAACATACGCACAGGTCAGACGTATTATATCGACTTGGAACTGGGACAGCCCGAACAGGCTATACTCATCCCTCGCGGCACGTTCTTCCAGACCACGGGCGGGCAATGGATCTTTGTGCTCGACAAGAGCGGCAGCAAAGCCTATCGGCGACAGATCCGTATAGGCCGGCAGAACCCGCAGGACTATGAGGTGCTTGAGGGGCTCGAACCAGGGGAGCACGTAGTGGTGAGCGGCTACGAAGCTTTCAAGGACAATGAGGTGCTGGTGCTGAAATAGCATTTCCTGCCTGAAAAACGAATCAGACAGAGGATGTGCTTACGGGCTGAATATCAGACAGATAGCCGCATGTCAGCGAATTGTCAGACAAATGTCAGGCAATTAATTCGCTGAAACGGGAATCTCTTCATACCTTTGCCGAAAAAAAGACAAGCGTATGATGCAAGAATCACGATTTACAAGGCTCAACACCTTTATGGCATGGCTGGTATTTGCCATTGCCGCTGTTGTCTATGGCATGACGGTAGAACCTACTGCCAGCCTGTGGGACTGCCCTGAGTTCATCGCAAGCGGCTATAAGCTGGAGATAGGCCATCCCCCTGGGGCACCGGTATTCATGCTGGCGGCAAATCTGTTCTCCCAGCTGGCCGGCAGCCCTTCGCAGGTGGCACTGATGGTGAATCTCCTCTCGGCACTTCTCAGTGCTGGCTGTATCTTCTTCCTTTTCCTTACTGTCACGCATCTCGCCAGGGAACTGGTCTGCCCTGTAGCCGGCGATATGCTTGTTCCGCAGGTTGTCAGCATCGAGGCATGTGGAGTGGTGGGGGCATTAGCCTATACCTTCAGCGACACCTTCTGGTTCTCTGCCGTTGAGGCTGAGGTGTATGCCTTCTCCAGTTTTCTGACGGCCCTGATGTTCTGGCTGATACTGAAGTGGAAGGACGAGATTCAATGTGAAAGGCAGCGGGCAGGCGCGGCAGCCGGGATGACCGACTGCCCCTATGCTGACAGGTGGATAGTCCTGATAGCGTATATCACAGGACTGTCAATAGGAGTCCATCTGCTCTGTCTGCTTTGCCTGCCGGCAATGTCTTTTGTGGTATATTTCAGTCATGCCAGGCGGGTGACGTGGTCGGGTATAGTGAAGACGCTTGTGGCAGGAGCCTTGCTGGTGGGAGTGATTCTCTACGGCATCGTTCCTGGTGTCGTAAAGGTGGGCGGATGGTTTGAACTGCTGTTCACCAACTTACTGGGTTGCCCTTATAATACAGGACTCATATGCTATATCATCCTCCTGACAGGAGTGCTCGTTGCAGCATATTGCAGGGCGCAGCAGCGGATGCTCAAGCTGCCGATAGCCTGTCTGCTGATGATTCTTGCAGGCTACAGCAGCTATGGGGTGATATTCATCAGGGCCAATGCCAATACTCCGATGTGCGAGAATGCTCCTGACAATATATTCTCCCTGGGCAGCTACCTGAACCGTGAGCAGTACGGGAAGACACCGCTCTTCTACGGTCCTGCCTACAGTAGTGAGATAGATTACGAGCCGCAAGGCGACTATCTGGTTGCGAGGCATGAGGAGGGCAAGGCTGTATATCGCCCCGTGGCCGACTCAGCAAGGCATGAGTATGAGGTTGTGCGTCACGATATGGAGTATCTGTATAAGAACAACATGTATTTCCCCCGTATGCACTCATCACGTCACGCCAAGGCCTACGAAGACTGGATGGGCGGGGTGGAGAAGGAGAACGGTGTGCCCACAACAGCCGAGAACCTGCGCTTCTTCCTGAGTTACCAGGTGAACTTCATGTATTGGCGCTACTTCCTGTGGAACTTCGTAGGGAGGCAGAACAACATCCAGGGACACGGTGAGGTGGAGCACGGCAACTGGATAACCGGTTTCGGATGGATAGACGATATGCTGCTTGGATGTGACACGTCAAAGTTGCCATCCGACCTTGCACATAACAAGGGGCGCAATGTGTTCTATGCCCTTCCGCTACTGTTGGGACTTGCCGGACTGCTATGGCAATGGCGCAGAGGGCGCCAGGGCAGGCAGCAGCTGCTGATAGTAGCACTGCTGTTTCTGATGACAGGACTGGCTATCGTGCTCTACCTCAACCAGACTCCCCTTCAGCCTCGTGAGCGCGATTATGCATACGCCGGCTCGTTCTATGCCTTTGCCGTATGGATAGGTCTCGGAGCAGGAGCCGTCGTCAGCCTGCTCCAGAGGCTGGCAAAGGGTCGTCGGATGGCTGCCTCCCTCATCGGAGCGATGCTCTGCCTGCTGGTGCCTATACAGATGGCATCGCAGACCTGGGATGATCACGACCGCTCAGGACGCTATGCCTGCAGGGATTTTGGAGCAAACTATCTGGAGAGCATGCAGCCGGAGGGGCATCCCATTATACTCTCAAATGGAGATAACGATACCTTCCCGCTATGGTATAACCATGAGGTGGAAGGTGTGCGCACCGATACACGCGACTGCAATATGGAATACCTGCAGACCGACTGGTATATCGACCAGATGAAGCGCCCTGCATATAATTCTCCAGCCCTGCCCATCAGTTGGCAGCATGACGACTATAAGGAGGGAATAAGGGAGGTAATACCTGTCCGCCCGGAACTTAAGGGCGAGATAGAAGCCATGATGGCCCAGAATCCTGAAGAAACAAAGAACCTGCTCGGAGAGAATCCCTTCGAGCTGAAGAACATCATCGGCAGATGGGTGATCAACGACTCGGCAGACCTGCAGTGCATCCCTACCGACAGCGTGACTGTCAGCACTCCCGACGGACAGATGACCATCTCGTTGAAGGGCAGGAAGGCTCTGTACAAGAGCGACCTGATGGTGCTGGAGATGCTGTCGAAGGCAGACCGTAGCCGCCCTATTTACGTATCCATCAGCATCGGACCTGACAATCTCTCGTATCTCAGAGAGCATTTCGTGCTCGAGGGTCTTGCCTATCGCGTCTCTCCCATAGCCACCGGCAGGCAGGTCGATGTGGAGCGGCTCTACCACAACGTCATACACCGCTTCCGCTATGGAGGGCTGAGCACCAAGGGCATCTATGTGGATGAAGACGTAAGGCGGATGGCTAATACCCACCAGATGGTCATGGGCCTGCTTATCGACTCGCTTATCCAGCAGGATGACCTAAAGCGGGCTCTGTCAGTATGCCGTAAATGGCAGCAGGAACTACCTAATGAGAATGTTCCGTATACAGACCATGCCCTCTCTATGGCGCGATGCTACTATATGGCCCATCAGTCAGAGAGGGGGGATGAGATAGTCAGAAACCTGTTGCGCCGTTCTGTCGAGTGGCTCTCCTGGATAGAGACTATCACGCCTTCACGTCGTTCTGGCACTCTTTATTCCCAATACGAATGGATGCAGACCATGCATAAGGCTCTCACCGTGGCAGAGCAATATGGGCGAATGGAATTGTCTAACAAATACATCAAGCAATATGAACACTTCATCGAAAACATCCCGCAAGACTGAACGCACACATCTCTTCAGCACCACAGGCTGTCATGTCATCTTAGTGGCATGCGCCCTCATCATCGCTGGCTATGTCCTGATGTCGGGCTCCGGCAGCACAGAGTCTGGCTTCTGTCCCGACGTGTTCTCTGCCCGAAGGATTGTGATCGCTCCGGCAGTGTGCCTTATAGGCTATCTGCTGATTATCGTCGGCATCCTCAGACGTTAATCATTGTTAAGCCATGTCACGTTTGTGGCCTCTGATGCGTCTAATGAGTGAATATGCAACAAAAGGAGTTCGAAACACTGATACGTCGGATACGCCGGCAGCTGCACCACGAGGCGTTGAGGCTGCTTGCCGACAATGACGAGGCAGAAGACGTCACCCAAGAGGCTGTGCTGAAGCTGTGGGCCATGCGCCGGCAACTGGATGAGTATCACAGTGTGGAGGCTCTGGCTATGGTGATGGTGCGCCGTCTGTCCCTCAGCAGGAAAAGGACAGCTGCAACGATATCGCTAACAGACTGTCAGCAGACGGACGTCAGCAACGACGCTTCACCGGAAGAGCAGTTGATAATGCAGGAGGAAGAAGCGAAGGTGATGCAGCTGATAGCCACCCTGCCCGATGCCCAGCAGGCCATACTCCGGATGAAGCATATCGACGGACTTGAGACCTCGGAGATAGCCAGTATTACCGGTAGCAGCGAGGAAGCTATACGCAAGAATCTGTCGAGAGCAAGAAAGAGAATACTAAAAATGTTCATACGATGAAGACGGAGATGGATATACAGACGTTGATAGAGCGGTTCCTTGAGGGCGAGACGAGCAATGCTGAGGAACAGACTCTGTATCGCTACTTCGAAAGCGGAGAGGTTGACCCTGCTTTGGAGAAGTATCGCGAGATGTTCAAGTGGTATGCCGCAGGAATGCCGGAAGATTTGAGCATACCCGTCAATCGGGGAGGCGGCGGACTCCGAACACGCTCGCCTGAGCACCTGCGGAGCGCAAGAAGCCAATGGGTAAGATGGTTTTCTATCGCAGCATCACTGCTCCTGCTTGTCGGAGTAGGATTGGGATTGTGGCATTATCAGCAGCAACAGGAGGAATATGCACTCTATGAGGGTAGCTACATCATCCGCAACGGTCAGAAGATAACCGACATCAAGCAGATACTGCCGGAACTGAAGGCTACGGAACTCGAAGTATCAGAAATGATGAAACAGGAGAATATAAACCCAATTATTCCAACGATATGAAGACAAAAGTAATGCTATTAGCAGCAATGGCACTGTTTATATGCTGCAACCTTTCCGCACAAAGCAACATCGACAAGATTGTGGATGAGATCGAACAGAAAGGCGTAGATGTCAATAAAGTGGTGAAACGTGATCCGAAGACCAAGCAGATTTACTCTTGTGTGAAGAGCCTTACATTCTATAGTAAGGATAGCAAGTATGCCAACCGCCTGAAAGAGGCTTTCAAGAAGGATGCGGAAAATGCTGTTACAGAAACTGTCAATAATCACGGGAACAACTATACCCTTATCTTCCAAGATGGCAAGAAGCGGGCAATCTACACTATGCAGATATCAAAAGGCCTGAATGAAAAGACTCCCAAAGTATATCTCTCTATCATGATAAAAGACGGTGACTCGCACGACTTCGACTGGGGCACGATGAATATCGACGGACTGGATGCTCTGAAGGACCTCAGCGAGCACGACTGGGATGAGTTTGGCCAGGCAATGGGAAAATGGGGTGACAAGTTCGGACGTGATATGGAGAAATGGGGCAAGGTCTTCGAAAAGAAGATGGAGAATTTAGGCAAGGAGCTGGAGAAGCGAAAAGTTCAAAAGCGTATTATCCGACGGAAGGCCGACTCCATCCGGCATATCCGTGAAAGCATGAAGAACGAGGTTAAACCCAAGCAGGCATAGAATCTCTCTCTTAATGAATTATGAATAGAAAGGTGGCGCTCTGTTGCGAGCGTCACCTTTCCCGATGAGGATGTCGGGGCTCATGCAAACGAGGTACGTAGCTCGAAGGTGCCGAGGTACGTACCTCGGACTGTTCGACCCACGTAGCTCGACACCCTTGACCCACGTAGCTCGATGCATCCGACCTAAAACAGCACGGGCTGTGTCAAAGAATCATACGCTGAGGTGTCTAATTTTTAGACAAACAGCATCCGCTGGGGTCTTGAGTCTTGGCGAATTCGGTTTTTAGGCGTAACTTTGCAACATCAAAATGCAAGTGACATGATAAGTGCTATTAAGACATTGAACAAGCGCGGGCAGCATAACTGGACGAAGATTGTGTGCCTGGCCATCGGACTGGCTGCCGGTGTGGTGCTGATAGGCAAGGTGGGACTCGAACAGTCGTATGACGACTTCTTCCCTACGAGTAATCGAATCTATGTGGTCTGCGAGGATATTATCCGTGATGGCGAGTATCTGCATTTCCCTCAGACGGCAGGCGCCATAGCACAAGGCATGAAGCGCTACTGCCCGCAGATAGAGGCGGCTACGCGCTATACGGCTGTTGCCAGCGATATGCCCCTCGTGACTGATGATGACAAGCGGGTGCGAACCAACTTTGCTCTCGTCGACAGCTGTTTCTTCGACGTGTTCCCCTTCCGCATATTGGCAGGTAATCCCAAGAAAGCTCTCAGCCAGGTGGATTGGTGTATGATTCCACGCTCTCTGGCAGAGAAACTGGCAGGACAGGAAAAATACCTTGAACTACTGGGCAAGAAGGTGTTCTACAACAAGCGTGGGGGATGGGCTATTACCGTAGGCGGTATCTATGAGGACATACCCCTCAACTCCAAGCTTCATGGTATGGAAGTGATGCTTTCGATGCCGACGATTACAAAACTGTTGTGGGACGGACGCGACAACTGGGTGGGCAATGACCGCTACGAAGGCTATGTGCGGCTGGCAGAGGGTATCGCCGCAGACGACCTGAAGCCACAGTTGGACAAGATGAAGCAGGAAAACCTGCCTTTGGACGAACTGAAGAAGGCTGGAGTGGATATGGGGTTCTCACTGACACCGCTCATCGACTACCACACCAAGGATGAGGGCACGCGCCGCATGACGTGGATTCTCTCACTGCTGGCTGTGGTGCTGATAGCATGTGCCGTGATGAACTATCTGCTGCTCGTTGTTGGAGGTATCAGCCGCAGGGCCCGTGAGATGGCGGTACGTCAGTGCTACGGGGCAGAGACTCGCGATATATATTATAAGGTTATGGCTGAGAGCCTTGTACATCTGACATTGTCGCTCGCACTGGCAGCCCTGATGCTCTATGCTGCGAAGGATGTGGTGGAGCAACTTACGTATGCACCGCTGTCAGTGCTCCTCGTGGCTGGAGTCAATCTGTGGATGATCGGGATTACCTGTCTCGTGGTGCTGCTCATCACCGGCATTATCCCTGGCTATATTTATACACATATTCCATTGACAGCTGCCTTTAAGAACTACAGTCAGAGCCATCGCCTCTGGAAACTCCTGCTGCTGGGATTGCAGTTTGCCTCTGCCACCTTCCTCGTGGTGCTGCTGATGGTGGTAGGCAGGCAGTATAGGATGATGATCAGCGATGATCTTGGCTATGATTACTCCACATTGGGCTCGGTTCTCGGAAGTGGTACCTCTGCGGAACAGCTCCAGCTGGCGGTAGAGGAACTGCGCAAGCTGTCGTGTGTGAAAGGTGTGACGATGTCGTATGCCAACCTTACTGAGCATCAGAGTGGCGATAATATCCTGCTGCCTGGCGATGACAGGGAGTATATGAACATTGCCGATCTCTACTTCGTGGGCGACGGCTATTTCGACGTGATGGGCATTCCCGTGGTCTCCGGGCGCACCTTCACGGAGCAGACCGATACCCTGCGCGAGGTGATGGTAAGCGAGAAGTTCGAGCAGAAGATGAAGGAACTGGCTGGCTGGGACCGGGCAGTAGGCAAGCAGATTATCTGTACCTCGTTTCAAGGACCATATACCATCGTAGGTGTATATAAGGATATCCGCATAGGCAGTATCACCAATCCCGATACTCGCGGCAGTGCATGCTTCTATAGTCGTAAGCCTGAATATATGCGCTATATCAATGTCCGTTTCCATAGTATGGAGGGTCTGGAGGCAGCCAACAAGTGCATCAGGGAGATAGTAACCGACAATCCCGACATCACCATTACACCTTATAGCCAGATGGTGGTAGAACTGTACACCGATGCCCGTAACTTCCGTACTACGGTGATGATCGGTGGCATCGTGGCAATGCTCATCGCCCTGATAGGTCTCATCGGTTATCTGGCTGGCGAGATAGGGCGCAGGCAGAAGGAGATAGCCATTCGCAAGGTGAATGGTGCTAAGGTCTCCGACGTGCTCAGGCTGCTGCAGACCGACATTCTGCGGGTAGCCCTGCCGGCAGTGGTGACAGGAGCCGTTGGCTCGTGGTATGTTGCCCGGCTTTGGCTGGAGCAGTTCAGTGAGAAGACGCCGCTTTCGCCCCTGATCTTCGTAGGCGGTGCTGCCGTGGTGACCCTCGTCATCCTGGTCGTCGTATGCATCGGCTGCTATCGCGTGGCTGTAAGTAATCCGGTGGAGTATTTGAAGTCAGAATAAAATGTGTATAGTTAGTGAAATTCGTAGTCAAAGATTATAGTTATGATTAAGTTAGAAAACATCCAGAAGGTCTTCCGTACCGAAGAGGTGGAGACCGTGGCATTGGGCGGCGTGTCGCTCGAAGTGAAGAAAGGCGAGTTTGTGGCTGTAATGGGCCCTTCAGGCTGTGGCAAGTCTACCCTGCTGAACATATTGGGCTTGCTCGACAATCCAACGAGCGGTACTTATGTGCTCGATGGCGAGGATGTGGGCTCGCTCAAGGAGAGCCAGCGCACGAGGGTACGTAAGGGACAGATAGGATTCGTGTTCCAGAGCTTCAACCT
>DGTJ01000030.1:13693-17998 GCA_002393725.1 Prevotella sp. UBA4339
AGAGCTTCAACCTCATCGACGAACTTAATGTGGAGGAGAATGTGGAGCTGCCGCTGACCTATCTGGGAGTGCCTAAGAAGGAACGACGGGCGAGGGTAGAGGAGGTGCTGCGCCGCATGGCTATCTCGCACCGCGCCCATCACTTCCCTCAGCAGCTCTCTGGCGGACAGCAGCAGCGTGTGGCAATAGCCCGTGCCGTGGTGATGAATCCCAAACTGATTCTCGCTGACGAGCCGACGGGTAACCTCGACTCGAAGAACGGACTGGAGGTGATGCAGCTGTTGACCCAGTTGAACAGGGAGGGCACTACCGTTGTGATGGTGACTCACTCAGAGCGTGATGCGGGCTATGCCCAGCGCATCGTCAATCTGCTCGACGGTCAGGTGGTGCCCGAGGTGAGGCTCTGATCCTTAGAGATTACCGTCTTAAAGACTCCACTGTATCCCTGCGATGATCTCCCTTGGGCGAAGGTGGTAGATGCTGGTGGATGAACTGGCATTGCTGTACCTTGTGATCTGGTATTCATGCTGGTTGAGCAGGTTACGGATGTCGATGTAGAGGCGGATCTTCTCCTCTCGCCACACGATGGAGGCATCGGCAAGTAGAGTATTAAGTATGGGAGAGCCCTCGATCTGGTTGTGATAGTGTACACCCGAGAGAGTAAGGTCAATCTTCTTGATGGTCTTGGTCAGCGACAGGCTCTGTCTCCAGTTCAGCAGCGGCTCAAGGGTGGCATTATCGCTATGTGAGCTGCTGCGGGTGAAGTTGCCGTTGTAGGTGATGTCGCACCAGGTAGGCGACCAGCTGATCTCCGGTGTCAGCATCAGACTGTGTGAATTGAATCCTATGAGACTGCCGCCTGAAGCCTGCTGCCCGAGGCTGTAGGACCATCTGATACCGAGCCGTGTCTTCACCCTCCATTCGAAGAAGCCCTTCGAGATGTCTGTGCTTAGGCTGTAGCTGTCGGCATCGGTATCAAGGGCGGTATATGTACGATAATACTTACCGTCGATAATCTGTAAGTCGCTTGCGGCATTGCTTCTGATGTGGCTGTAGCCTGCCCGGCACACCCAGAAGAATTCGCGTACGGGCCGTTTGTAAGTATAGTTGAGCCCAGAGGCAAATGCTCGCGTTCGTGGAATAATGCCGCTGCTATGATGATACGTCCGATAGTCTGTCTGGTAGTCATCAAGTGCAAAGTCTGCCCACGAGCCTGTCTGATGACTGTAATTGCCATAGACAAGCCACTCAGCTCGGCTGTTGGGCTTGTAGTTAAGGCTGAGGCTGGGCGAGGGGCTTAGAAAACTACGCCTCTGTCGGGTAAAATATTCCCATTCCACAGTCATGCTGGCTCGGACGGTCAACCGGTTGTGCTCCCATTTGTATGAAGGAGCGGCATAGAATGTCAGATGCATATTGTCTCCTTTCACATTGAGATAGTCGGTCTTGAAGCCCCCTTTTATCGAGATGGTTGAGAATAGCCGCTGCCTGAGCCATGACAGGTAGTTGTGGGTATAGGCCTGTAGGTCGTTTAGCTGCTGTTCCTTGTCATTGATCTGAAGTCGTGAGAGGTCACGGGCCAGCTCTATGTCAGAAAACACAGAGAGCTGATAATTGTCGTTTACAAACAAGCGGTTGAATGCGTTCTGCAGGTATATCTTCGTCTGCTTCGTGCACTGGTTGATAACTGAATTTATGTTGGCAATACCGTCTGTGAACGCCAATTCTGCCGTAAGGCTTTCATTGCCGTAGGCTTTGGCCTGATTTAGCTTTTGGTTGAATGACAGGTCTATGGCATCGCGGCTCAGATGCATCTGGCGATTCTGCCGGGTTATGGTTGGCTCATTGGTGAGGTAATACTGCGATTCATTCTCTGTGGCCTGCCATTCTGTTGTGTGCAGGTAGTTGGCTGTAAAGCGGCTCTCTATGCCTTGCTCCTTTTTCGCTATGCGACTGAAGTCCCAGTTGTGCGACAGGTTCCGTCTTAAGCACTCCCCGTCGATAGGTTCTGAGAGTTCCGGTATACTGAACCACTCAGGTAAATCTGTCTCTCTTGATTCTGCTGAATAAGTGGAGCTTGCCAGTCGCATATTGTTATAACTGAGCTGTCGCCCAGTACGATCCAGCTCGCCTTCATAGAGTTGCTGCCGTACCTTGCCTACCTGTAGCACCTCGGCCTTTCCGCCAAGATAGATGTCGTCACCGATGCCTAAGCGCGGTGAGAGCGTGGGGAGCCACTTGTCACGTGCTTCTGCCTTCAGCTTGATGTTCATCGCAACATCGTCGGTAAATACCTTGCCATGCAGCGCCTTCACGGGTTGGTCGTGCTCTATTACCTCTGCCTTGTCAACGTCCTTGGCCTTCAGTGCTTCCGTCATCTTGCGGTATCTGCCGCCAGTCAGGTCGAGGCCTTCTACGGTGAAGCGCTTGATGGGTTCGCCCAGATAGGTCACCTGGCCGCTCTTGCTCACATCCACCCCCGGCAGGCGCTTCAGTACATCGCTCAGGGTGTTGTCGCGTCCTGTGGCATAGCGGCTGAGATCGTAGGTGATGGTGTCGGCACGCCCTGTGACGGGCGCACCTTTTACCATTACCTCCTTCAGCAGGAAGGCTTCGGGAGCGAGAGAGATGTTGACGGTATTACCCGATGGTATTGTCACGACCTGCTTCCTGTAGCCAAGGAAGGTGGCACGGAGCTCGTCGCCTGACAGGACGCTGACCGTGAAGACTCCATTTGCATTGGTCTTTGTGAACCGTATGGGCTTACCTTGCCGCAGCAGTGTGATATTGGCCATCTCCAGAGGCTTGCCTGTTACGGAGTCGGTGACTATTCCTCTGATGCTTTTCTGTGCAGAGATGCCGTTGCAGCACATCGCCATGAATAACACTGTCAATATCGCTCTCATCTTTTATCGCTCTATAGGGTTGTAGGGCTTGGCAGGCATCTTAATCTGGTTGCCGTACTCGTCCTTCACAATGACCTTAATGTTTGGGTTGCTGGTCACGTAGCCGACAGGATCTGAGTAATAGCGGCGGTAGAGTTTTTCGAGTGTCTTCTTGTCGATGGCATCGTACTTTTCGCCCTTATATTCGATGGCGGTGTCTTGGGTTACCGGCTTCATGCCCGTGCACTCAAATTCATACTGGTGCTGCTCGTCGTAGGCCCGGAGTATCAGTCCTGGCAGTCCGCAGAGCTTCCATGGACCTTCGCTTATAGGGATATCATCAGTGTACCAGGCATACCACCTGCGCCCCCTGAAGTCCGTCACTGCCAGTTGACAGGGATTGCCGATGACCTCCGCCGTGCTGTCGGCTACTATGGTCCATGTAGGCTCTTCTGCCTTTTCAGTGCAGACATAGCGTTCTGTGGAGATTCCGTCGAGCCAGGCATATTCGCCGCGCTTAGGGTAATGCTTGAAGAGTTTCCACCCTATTTCACCCTTAGTCTGAAAGCTTCTTTCACCACGTTTGTAGGCTTCGCCCACGATGGAGTCGCTGCGCCAGCAGATATAACTATAGAAAGAGGTGATGCCTTGCTCTCCGATGTCGAGGCGCATGGCTTCAGTCTTGCTGATGTAGTGACTCAGGCTGTCTAAAAGAGTCGTGTCGTTCACGTACTTCATGTCGTAGTGGATGCGATACCTCACCTTGTCAATCGCCTTCCCTGCCTTGTAGTCGTCAGGGTTCATTACCTTTACTTGTGCCGTTGCCATCAAGGCGATGCACATCATCATTGTTGCTAATACTTTTCCTTTCATATTCTTATAAGTTTTAATCCGGTTGCAAAGGTATTGGGATAATTCCGATGAAATGGGCAACTTTTGTTACTATCCTATTATTATTGATGTTACTAAAATATTATGGCTCTTGCTGTGTTATTGGATTTTTATTACCTTTGCACCCGCTTATGAACAGAAGAATCAGATTTATATGGGTTTTGAGCATCACCACGATGATGCTTATCTTATGCGGACAGTTGTACTGGCTCTACAACCAGTATCTCTATTCGACTCAGGATATCGTCCGCAATATGCAGACGGCATGTGACTCTGTGCTGGAACGCGAATATGAGATACGCTATGACAGATATCATGAGAGACTGAAAGAGAACAAGAAGGTGGAGTATACTATGAAGGTCCAGATGAGAGACTCTATTTATCTGAAAATGGAATACGGTGGCTCTGGCAAGAGGGTTATCACTTTCACCTTTTCTGCCCATCCTGCCCATCCTCAGACGAAGACTGTCACCCTCCTGAACGCCTCTTCGGAAAACTCCGCCCGCTATGTGTCGCGCTACCTCACCCA
>DGTJ01000030.1:18142-22936 GCA_002393725.1 Prevotella sp. UBA4339
TGCAGAATGCACAGATTCGTCGGTCGAAGGTGTGCGTACAGCCTTGTCGCTTCTCGCAGACAGGACGTGTGCTGAAGACCCTCCACGTGGAGTTCTCTACAAATCCATTCGGCTATCAGTTGCTACGGTTTGACATTGCAGTTCCTGTCAGTGGCATCATACGCTCAATGGCATGGCAGTTGGCAGGTAGCTTGCTGCTGATGCTTATTCTTGCTTTCTGTCTGATTTCGCAGATGCGCACCATCGTCATCCAAAAACGCATCGACAAGATACGCCGTGAGTTTCTGAAGAATATGATCTATGAGATGAAACAGCCGGAGGAGCCTGGCTGTGACGGTGAGGCTATTCACATCGGTAACACCATATTCTATTATACTCTCAATGAACTGCGCCACGGTTCGAATCGGGTCATCATAACCTCTCGGCAGGCAGAGTTGCTGCGTCTTCTTGCGGAGACACCAAATGAAGTGGTGCCACGAGAGAAGATTCTTCAGCAGATATGGGGCGATGACTCCTATGCCAACTCCCTGGCCCTTAACGTTCAGGTGACCTATCTCCGGCGTGCCCTGAAGTCTGATCCGACTCTCTCGATTGAGGCTGTCATAAAGCGTGGTTATGTGCTTAAGACTTCTTCATAGCGGCTGAAAGGCGTTTTTCTCCTTGTTTTTGTTGATATTTCATGGATTTTTTGTATTTTTGCGTCCTGATGTGACATAAAATCAATAATCAGCAATGAAGAAAACAGTCAACTGGATGCTCACCGCCATCCTCATCTGCGGTGCGAGCGTGTTTGCGGCGTGTACGCCCGACACGGCTGACAATCCTGCCCCAGCGAGGCAGCGAGTGGTTAACTTTGAAGGCATCGAGAACGGCCGCGATATGGGCGGGCTCGTGATGCAGGACGGCAGGAGGGTGCGCTTCGACATGCTACTGCGCAGCGCCAACCTCTCGACGGCTACTGATGCCGACGTGGAGATACTGAAGGGACGGTATCGGCTGACCGACGTGTTCGACTTCCGCTTCGACGCAGAGGCTGCTGCTGCTCCCGACCGCGAGATGGAGGGAGTGAGATATACACACCTCTCCACACTTCCCATGGCATTTATAGGAGCAATGGCCTCGCTCAGCTCAGGCTCTGGCAATATCGACACAAGGGATATGGGGGCATTACTGAAGCAGCATCTCTTCGACCCGCAGGTGCAAGCTCTGGCCAAACAGCTATATCCTGCCATCGTTACAGATGAGACGTCGCAGGGCTACTACGGTGAGTTCCTGCGTGGAGTATTAGCTGCTGAGGGCGGCGTGCTGTGGCACTGCTCCCAGGGTAAGGACAGGGCAGGATGGGCGTCGGCCTTCGTGCTTGCTGCACTCGGTGCCAGCAGGGAGGTGATAGTGGATGACTTCGACATGTCAAACCAGAGCTATGCCGACAAGGTGGAGGCGCTGGTGGCCCAGCTGCGTGACAAGGAAGGCGCTGAGGGGGCAATAGCCGTGGTACAGGCTCTGGTAGGCGTGAGCCGGGAGAATTTCGAGGCTACGCTCGACCTTATCGACCAGAAGTATGGCTCGATGGAGCAATACCTGGAGAACCAACTGGGGTTCTCGAAGGAGGAGCAGCGGCAGTTGAGGGCTAAATACCTGAATTAGTGACAACGCGACGGACTGTCCCCTTGATCGCGAGATAAACACTTAATATATCCTAAATTTCGCAGGTTTGTGGCTCGCGGACTTGCGAAATTCACATTTTACTCTTATCTTTGCATCGTCCAAAAGGTATCACACCAAAAGTAAAATACCAAAAGTAAAATAGTAACCATGGCAAAGAAGAGTACGTTTAAACCAAGAAACCCCTTTATATACGAAGGATATGAAGGGCCAGACTATTTCTGCGACAGAGCAGAAGAGACCGATGAATTGATTGCGAACCTACAAAATGGGCGTAATACTACGCTCGTATCACCAAGAAAAATCGGAAAAACGGGACTTATCCATCATGCATTTAACCGCATAAAACAGCAGGACAAGGATGCTGTATGCATCTATATAGACATCTTTCACACCCAAAATCAATATGACTTTGTGCAGACGTTGGGCAAGGCTATTGTGGAAGAACGACTGCTCGACACGCGGACACCGATGGCAAAAGTGCTGAGTTACTTCAGTCATTGGCGACCAACCATCAGTCCAGACCCGGTGACTGGAGCCCCAACTGTATCCGTAGCCATCGAACGCTCAAACACAGAATATACCGTGAAGAGTATTTTCGAATATCTCAAACAGAGCGGTAAGGAGGTCTATGTAGCCATCGACGAGTTCCAGACCATCACAGACTATCCCGAACAGGGCACAGAGGCCCTCTTGCGGTCGTATATCCAGTTCATCCACAATGTTCACTTTATCTTCTCTGGCAGTAAGCAGCATCTGATGTACGAGATGTTTGGCTCGCCCAAGCGCCCCTTCTATCAGAGCACGGCCATGATGACACTCCTCCCGCTTCATGAAGAGGTGTATTACGACTTTGCCTCGCAATGGTTCGAAGCAAAGAAAGGGTCGCTTAGCAGAGAAGTGTTCCAGCAATTATACAGCCTGTTCGACGGTTATACATGGTATCTCCAGTCCGTTCTGAACCGCCTCTATGAGACAGAGCGTCATGTTGCGGACTATCAGCAGGTTCGAGAGGCTATTCTGAGCATCCTTAACGACAAGGCAAGTCAGTATGAGATGGTGATGACTTTCTTGACCGACAATCAGCGCAATTTGTTGAAAGCCATTGCAAAAGACAGCTTGGTGCCACAATTACAGGCCAACGACTTCATCCGTAAGCATGATCTGCCAAGTGCCAGCAGCATCAAGAAGGCACTGACGGTATTGCAGGATAAAGATCTCGTCTATCAGACTCCGAAAGGCTATATTGTCTATGACCGCTTTCTCGATCTCTGGCTGAAGCGGACATTCATCTGAAATTCATGAAGAGGTGGCATCACGATGAAGGGCAAACGTTAAAAATACTTTCTGATTTCATTTCATGCAATGTTTTTCCCATTTTGCTCACAAAGTGTCAGACACTTTGTGAGCACGGTGCTCGCTCATCGGGACTTCTCGCTGGCCATAGCATTTCCTATATTACTCTTAGTCTTTCAGACAGCCTATGGGAACCACAAACACGCCGTCTGGCCGTTGGTAAGCATACGGCCCGACAGCCGTAACGACCATCATAAACGATGGATTCTTCATCTTTGTAGTATCAATGGTCTCTGCAAGTGTTTTCAAAGCTTCAGCACCATCGTTTATCAGTTTCTCTCCACCTAATTTCACTTCTATCAGCGCGTATGTCCCGTTTCTGCGATGCAGCACCGTGTCGCACTCCAGTCCAGAACTGTCGCGATAGTGATACAGTTTTCCATCAAGTGCTTCTGCAAAAACACGTAAATCACGGACGGCCATATCTTCGAAGATGAGTCCGAAGGAGTCCAGGTCATTCATCAGATCGTTAGGACCTAAGCCCAGTGCAGCAGTACCGATACTGGGGTCAACGAAATGGCGAGTATCACTGGTCCGAATAGCCGATTTACTGCGGATATTAGGATTCCAAGCTTCGAGGTCTTCAATCACGAAAAGTTTCTTCAGTGCCTTGATATAATCAGCCACGGTATCCTCATCAAGCGTATTGGCATCGTTCGATAGCATATCGGCCTTGATGGTGCCGTATGACACCTGTTGAGAGATGTTTCGTGCATACGACCGCAACAGCAGTCTGGCACGCTCTGCACTGCGCTTTACACCATCCACTCGCTGTATGTCACGCTCGGTCACGTCATCAACATAGCCGAGTGCCTGATCCAAAGCGATATCACCTGCGAGCAGTGTAGCCTGTGGCCAGCCGCCGCGACAGGCAAGATAAGCCATCTGCTGCAGGTCAATATTGTTAGGTCGTGGCTCGAAGGTCCCACCGTCGAATAGATTCTTTAAACTGACGCTGCCACTCGATTCTCCCGATTCAAACAAACTCATCGGACGCATCTTTATTCTTGCAATGCGCCCTGTACCGCTATGTGTTGTTTCGTCTGCTTGAGGAGCCACTGTAGACCCTGTCAGGATAAACTGTGAAAAGGCTTCTCTCTTATCCACCTCATTTCGTATGCTATCCCATAGTTCTGGTATCGTCTGCCACTCGTCAATCAGTCTAGGTGTTTCGCCCTGTAGCAGTGTCTTTGAACTGATTTCCATCATCTGTCTGCTTTGCTTCAATACCTCAGTGTCGCCCAAGTCAAGCAGGCTTTTGGCCTGCTGACGAGCGGTAGTTGTCTTACCGCACCATTTCGGGCCTTCTATCAATACGGCACCCTTGCCCGCCAGTTTACGAACCAGCAGTCTATCGGCTATTCTTGGTTTATACATATTGCCCATCTTTCGTTTGCTACTTAATTTGACGGCAAAGATACTGATAATTATTGAATTATACAAATCTTTTGATGCTTTTTCGGTTGTTTGTGGCGATTTTGTTCGGTCGTTTGTGATAGTTTTATTCGGTCGTTTGTGAAGAATTCGTTCGGTTGTTTGTGATAATTGACAGACCGTAGTACCCACGCGTAGCACCCCTAAGGGGAGTAGTAATCGGAGATTATTCGTAACTTCGTGGCGTAAAAGTTTAACAAGCGAATTGCACCCTCGAAAGTCACTTTTCGGGGCTTGTCGGGGACTTTTTCATTCCTTTTCCGTACCTTCGCAGAAAATTTAATCAAAAAAAGTTGTTAAAAGGGGTTAGCTTTTGCACCCCTTTTCCTGTCTATTATA
>DGTJ01000078.1 GCA_002393725.1 Prevotella sp. UBA4339
GGAACGCAGAGCGACAGCCTGCTGACGCTCAACGAACAGCTAAGCCATCTCAACACCAGCTACGAACAGGAACGCCGACAGCAGGCAGGCCTCTCTGCCCAAAACGCACTGCTCAGCGAGCAACTTTCCCGATATACGAGGATAGACCAGCTCGCCGCCGACCTCCGTCCAGAGATGGCTACGCTCTTCCCTCAGGTCAGTCATTTCAGCCTCTCGCACGTGAAAGAGTTCAGCCGTGACTCTGCCGCCACCTGCTCCTACGTGGCAGCCATCATCCGGTGTTCAGAAGGCAGCAAACTCTCAAAAGTAGATGCACAGAAGCTGAACGACTGGCTACAGAAGCGCATCAAAGCCGACAGCCTGGTTATTGTCAACAAGGATTAAGAGTATGGATTGATAGATTCCATATAATTGTAACCGTCGTGGATGGACAGATCAAGGTCAATTCCAAAATAGCGATAGCCATCCTTTGAAGCCGGGTACTCCATCATCAGCTTCTCTACCAAAGGCACATACCACGTCTTTACCTCTTCAGCCGTCGGAGTATGGGCACCAGGGAAATGAAACGAGTGGTTGTAGTGTTCCAGAAAAAACGGCTGTATTAAGCCATGTGTTTGGTGTTTTATACATAAAATTTTGTGTTTTAGGGTGTCAGGGTGTCAGAATGCCGATGTACAAAGGGCTACACCCTGTTTTTATAGGGTGACAAGGGTGACAGGAGGGTGGACAGGTCACGATGCTTGGTAAATAAGGGCAGGTTATTGAGCAATAAGGGCCGCTTATTTAGTGATAAAGACCGCTTATTGAGCAATAAGGGCAGGTTATTGAACAATAAGGCACGCTTACAGAGCACTACATAGAATGGAAAAAAATGCAAAAACAATGGTAAAATCTGCAAGAATCACGGCTCACGACCTGAGTTGTGATTCTTTTTTGGCTGGAAAGTGCTAATTTTGCCAGGCAAATGCTTAATATCCAATTACATTAAAAAAACAAAGAATCAATGAAACAGGCAAAAATCAAGAACATGATGAAGAAAATGCTATCAAACGTTGCCTTAGCCAGCACTGTCGTCTCAACGTGCATGCTGGCCGGCTGCAAGGACGACAAAAACAACAGCAACACCGTAAACAACAGTGCCGATCTTGTAGTCTATGGCAAGATTTTCACCGCAGAGAACAATCAGATGGCAGAGGCGTTGGCCGTGAAAGACGGTAAATACGTTTACGTGGGTGACAAGAAGGGAGCCGAAGCCTACATCCTGGCAGGCAAGACAGAGGTGGTAGACTACAGCGGCAAAGGTCTGGTGATGCCTGGCTGCGGCAACGGCCACTCCCATTATATGTTAGGCTATGCCCTCAAAAGCATTGGTACAATGTTCGACTTGCAGGACGATACGGAACTGTTTCTGAAGAAAATCAAGGAGGCTGTCAAGAAGGCTAGGGCTGAGGGTGCCACGTCCATCTTCGGTCAAGGCTGGCGACTCCAGAGCCTCGAAGCCAACATGCCTACCCGTCAGGACCTAGATGACATCTGCAGCGACATCCCCATATATATGCTCGACGAGGAGTGCCACAAGGCACTGGCCAACACCATTCTGATGAAGAAGGCCGGCATCATCAACGAAGACGGCAGTGCCGGCAAGACCACCCTTCGCGGCGGCGAGATTGTGACCGATGCCAACGGTATGCCTACCGGACTGGTGAAGGAGCAGGCCCAAACTTACCTGCGCTCCTTCCTGGACAATGACAATCTCTACACCCTCGATATCGCCACAGCCAACTTGGCAGAGATTGAGAAATACATGCTGTCGGTAGGCTATACCATGTATCACGGCGGATGGGGCAATTATTTTGTGAATACCAACTACTATCAGGCTGCCCAGCAAATGGACAAGGCCGGAAACCTGCACTTCGTGATGGGTCTGCCCTACGAGATTGAGAGCTGGATGGATATGGACGAGGCGTTGTCCAGAGCTGTCGATGCCAAGAAATTTGCATCCACGCGCGTCATTCCGAGATGGATCAAGTTGCTCTTCGACGGCGGAGTGGAAGCTGGTACCGCCATTGTGGACCCGCTCTATCCCGACGGTCACCAAGGCATAGCCAACTGGACGGAACAGGAAGTGACAGAGCTGACGCGCAAGGCTAATGCCCAAGGGCTGACCATCCACATACACGTAATGGGCAACAAGGGAGTCACCCAGGTGGTCAATGCCTTCGTCAATGGCGGAAAGGACGAGATGCGCAATACGCTCGTCCACGTGCGCAACGTGGATGAAGCCGACTATAAGCGCATGGCACAGCATAACATCTATGTCACCTCGGGCGTCACCTGGCACCACTTCCCTACAGGAGCAGTGGAGTATATCCGGGAGCATGGCATGACCCCTGTCGGCTATGAAGACAAGGCGTATCCCTTTAAGTCGTACTTCGACTATGGCATCCCCGCCACCATCCACTCCGATTATCCAGCATTGAGCGGCAGTCCCGACGATCCGTTCGGCATCATGGAGATAGCCGTGACAGGTGTACTCTGGTCTGAGAACGGCACCCCTCTGTGGACTGAAGAGCTCGTCTCCCGCGAGCAGGCACTCACCGCCCTGACCATCAACTGCGCCAAGCAGATGTTCATTGAGGATGAGCGAGGGAGCATCAAGACAGGCAAGTTTGCCGACTTCCTGCTACTCAACCAGGATGTGCTGACCTGTCCGGTGAACCAGATTCACAACACCAAGCCTACTGCCACCTACTTCGAGGGCAAGAAGGTGTTCTCGATGTAAGGGAATCTGTGTGCTAATGAGAAAAACAGCCATCAACTGAATGTAAGTTGATGGCTGTTTCGTCAACAAAAAACTTGCAGGGAGATAGCGCACTATTGAACTTTTTTTCGTACCTTTGCGGAAATAATAGAAAGACCAATCATTATGCACGATCAACCCATACAAGAAGATTTCCTTTATATGATGCTCTACGGAGCCGCTGCCATGTTGTCGCTGATAGCCTGCTGTTATCTGCTGCTGCGCCGTAGCAATGCCATTGCTCCCGACGTCACGTCGCCGGTGCGGCTACGCCGGTGGACGGCCGCCTTCTTTGCCAGCATGACGCTGAGCCACGTGTGGTATTTGCCTGAATTATACCTTCCCTCGTCCGAAAATGCCTTGCAGGCCACCTTTGTAGGTGCTACGCTCGACTTCATGACATTCGTACCCTTCGGGATAACAGTATTGTTCTCCATGCTGCAAGACCGCAGGCGTCCCGCGTGGCCAGCCTTCCTGATGGTGGCACCGCTCGCTGTCATCACAACGATATGCGCGGTATCCCGAGACATGAGCCTTTTGCCGGCATTATATGTCTATTACATGCTGATGGGTATCGGCCTGATAGCATACATGGTTCGTGAGGTGCGACGATACGGGCACTGGCTGTGCGACAACTATGCCGACCTGGAGCATAAAGAGATATGGCAGAGCCTCTTGGTGCTGGCAGTCATCATGTCGTTTTTCGGCATCTACACATTAGACCCTCACGGTGTGGCCTACAAATACATCACACAGCTGAACAGCATGATTCTCGTCTGCTTTCTCTTATGGCGCGTAGAGACACTAAGCGATTTGAGTTTCCATACGCTATCTGGTGCTGAGCCTTCCCTACTCTCAAGTGCAGAGGGGACAGCACACGAGAGCCTTGCCGTCTCAAAACCGCAAAACCTCACCGATACCATCGGCCCCATGCTACAGCGGCATTGCATAGACACACAGCTCTATCTGCAGCACGACCTGACTGCCGTGCTACTTGCCAAGGCGATAGGTACCAACCGCTACTATCTCAGCCAATATTTCTCTCAGCAGGGCATCACATACAATGCCTACATCAACAACCTGCGCATCCAGCACTTCATGAATCTCTATCGCGAGACGGTGACTGCCCAGGATTCCTTCACCGCCCAACAGTTAGCCTTGGAGAGCGGTTTCCACAATTACCGCACTTTCAGCAATGCTTTCAAGCAGCAGACAGGGCAGACGGTGACATGTTGGATGAAGGCTGCAGGCAAGGCTCTGCAGGAGCAGAGAAAGTCATAGAATGCAAAAACAGCCGCTCGAAACGAAAGCCTAATGGGAAACGTCTATTTATGAAGATTTCTTCGCTATAGGGTACTCCATCATCAGTTTCTCCACCAATGGCACATACCACGTCTTTACCTCTTCAGCCGTCGGAGTATGGGCACCAGGGAAATGAAACGAACGGTTGTAGTGTTCCAGAAACAACGGTTCAAACCTCGCCAATGTGTCCTGTTCACCGAAGATTCCCCATACCTTATCTTTATAATAAGGGTTACAGCAGTCAAACTGGCGAGCCTCCATCTCTGCAAATTCGGCAATCAACGGCTCATCAATGACAAACTCCTGCTTGCCATCCAGCCGCTTCGACTTGTATTCATGCCGTCCAATCCGTGCACTCAGGAACTCCGTCATGCGGAAATGCGGATTGCCCAATAAGGCAGGAATCCCAACGACAGGAGCCACCATCTGTGCATAGAACGAGCCGCAACTATTACCCACCAATACATCAGGCCGTTCGCGGTCAATTACGTCACGAATCAAAGCCAGTGCCTCCTTCGGATGGGTAGGCAGGTCTGGCGAAACGACCTCAGCCCTTCCCTCGAATGCCTCCCTCAGTGCCAACGCTGGCTGGCACTGCCCGCTGGCAAAGAACCCGTGTAGGAATAGAATCTTCTTCATAAACTTTCCTAATAAACGGTGCAAAATTAGCCATAATTCAGCGATTATCGCTAATTTTGCACAGATATTTAAGCGTTTTTAGAAGATGATACTTACAACTACACAACAGGAAGAGAGAAATCAGAAACTGGCAGAGCGGATAATAAAGAGCCTGAACCGCCGCAACATGGAAGCCTTTTACTGTCCTACGGGCAAGGAGGCTGTGGAGAAGGTTATGGAACTTATTGCCGACGGAAGCACCGTGACATGGGGCGGAACGGCTACCGTCCGTGATCTGGGCATCCCGGAGGCATTGAAAAGCAGGGGTACACTCAAAGTCCTTGACCGTGATCTGGCAGAGACCCCGGAGGAAAAGGAGGCAATCTACCTCAGGGCTTTCACGGCAGATGTGTATCTGACGAGTGCCAACGCCATATCGGAAGATGGTGTCATCGTGAACATCGATGGCAACGGCAATCGGGTAGCCGCTATCTCGTGGGGACCGAAAAAAGTCATCTTCGTCATCGGACTCAACAAGGTGGCTCAGACGGTAGAGGCCGCACTGGCCAGAGCCCGCAGCACGGCATCACCCATCAATGCCCAGCGGTTCGACATCAACACCCCTTGCAGAATCGACGGCACTTGCCACAACTGCAACTCGCCGGAGAGCATCTGCAGTTACGTCCACCTTCTGCGTAATAGCAGGAACAAGGGACGGCATGTAGTAGTGCTTGTCGGTGAAGATTTAGGATATTAGTAACAGGATAAGATGGAAAAGTTGTTATGAAGTGGACTGTACTGGTAGATAACCGCACAAATGATCCTGCATTGGAAACCGAACATGGACTGTCGATATTCTTGGAAACGGAACGCCACCATATCTTGCTCGATACGGGAGCCAGCGACATGCTCATCCGTAATGCGGAACGAACAGGAATCGACCTTAATACCGTTGACTATGTGTTTATCTCCCATGGGCACAGCGACCATGCAGGAGGCTTGAAACACTTCATGACGATCAATGATACAGCCCAAATCATCGTATCCCCAGATACCCTCAGCGGGAAATTCTTTTCCAAGCGCCGTTATCTTCACAGCATCACCCCAGAGTGGCCGGAGATATCTTCAGAACGGCTGCTGACTGTCGAACACAGCGGAGGGATTGCAGATGACTTGTATATCATTGCCCGCATCCCGCAGGTGCATCCGATGCCGAAGGGCAATCTGCACCTCTTCGCCCAGAATGCCGAAGGAGCGTATATCCCTGACGATTTCCGTCATGAACTGGCCCTCTATACCGACGGCTTGCTGTTTACAGGCTGTGCTCACAGCGGACTGGAAAACATCCTTGCTGCCACACCTTTTCCCGTGAACGAAGTCATAGGTGGTTTCCATCTGCTTGACGGGCATGAGTCGGAGGATGAACTCCGTGAACTCGCCTACAGGCTGACGGACTCCTATCCGCAGACGCACTTCCATACCAGCCACTGCACGGGTGATGCCGTGTTTGCCACGCTGAAGAATGTCATGGGTGAACGGCTTCACGCCTTCTCATGCGGGACAACAATTGAGATTTGAATATGAACAACGAACTTGACAACATGCTGGTTGGAGGAGGTTGGCATCCAGTATTGGGTGACGTTCCTCAACGGTGTAGCAGGATGTGAACACAGTCACGAGCATGCCGTCAATTCGGCCAAGATTTTCAACCAACTGAAGCCGATGCTCGTTGGCACGGGAGGACTGACGCTTTTCTCTGGCACTCCGCTGCTGGAGGAAGCCGAACGTGGCGAGTTCACACCATTGACGGAGAAGGAGATGCTTGAAGAGTTGCGTACGTCCCTTGCTGTTCAAACTCAACGATATGCCGACCTTTCTTCCAATAGGTAGTCTTGATGGTTTCATTGATACTGATAGCCAGGGCCTGTTTCCCTGCTTCTATCTCTTTTACTATCTTGTCAGCCAGTAATACCAATTCTCTATCTGGCAGTTCGACATTTGTTTTCAATAATTCCCTACTCATGTCTAGTTATTCTATATTGCTTCAATCTTTATGTTCACTTTGAGTGCATCCGCAATCTGCATCAGGTAGTTGGCTTTCGTGAAATTAGAGACTCACATATAGTCATTGCCTCTTTCGCTCTATCCTGACACCAGACATAAGAATTATCCTTAGCCTCCACCTTTCCGAGATAGCATTGGATTCTTCCTGTGTTTGCTCCGCTGGGGTGGGCGACACCTACAATATTACCCCTGATTCTTCCTTCCGTTTGGAGCTTCTTCAACAGATCGTACACCCCAGGGCCACAAGCCACATAAAGAACCCAGTACTCATAGTTGCTGCAGTCCTTCACGAACCCTTCCTCCAGCATCCTTGTCAGTTTCTCTGACTTTGCAATCTTCTTCACGTCCTTGAACATCGTCTTGCTGCCATCCTTCTTCAGCTCGTAGGTGGCCTCCTTCAGCAGCGAAGTCATATCCACCTTGTCGAAGTCCTCCTCCCACAGCGAGCGGCACGACTCAATATCCAACAATCTGTTCACGCCGATATAGTCCAGCATTTTTACGAGGTTAGGTCTCATGCTCCCTGCGAAGGCATTCTTGCGCTTAATTTCCCGCAAGTCCAGACCATCCCGATCACCCTTCAACTGTGAGTTACCAGGAGTGATACCCACAATCACCACCTTCGCCTTTGTGTTCTGATACTCAAACCCTGTGGGTTCAAAAAGAATCTTGTCGTCAATGTTGCTCATAATCTCTTATTGATTTGTTGATGCAAAGGTACGAAAAAAATACTAAGAACACGCAGTTTTATACATATAAAAACAGCAATGCGATTGAAGGGGTGTTGTCAATTTTCTATTGTCAAACGAGCCCAACTCTCCTTTATCAAAAATGTGCGATAGATGCATTTTTATGATACAAATGATGCCACTCACCTGTCCCCTGTCACCTGAGACGGCCTTCAAGACGAACCCCGACGTGCTCCTTGTCAATTGTATGGTACATATCCGCCGTCACCTTGAACAGGCACTGGATGAGAACCGCCAGATGGCAGAGCATGGTCTGAATGAAATACAACACCTCTACAAGGTAGAGCATATGTGTGATGAAGCCAACCTCTCCTATGAGCAGCGAAGGGCAAAGAGGCAAGAGCTCTCCAAGCCCATCATGGAGGCGATGAAGCTGTGGATGGAGACGGAAGGCGTGAAATACAGCGAAAGCTCACAGATTGGCAAGGCTATTACCTATGCCTATACCCGATGGGACAACATGATGCGGTATCTGGAAGACGGAAGGCTCCTGCTTGACAACAATCTTGCTGAGAACGAGATACGTCCCGTTACGCTGGGCCGTAAGAACTATCTTTTCTGCGGGAACCATGAGGCAGCACAGAACATGGCTGTCGTATGCTCACTGCTGGCAACATGCAGGAATCACAATGTCAATCCGAGGGATTACCTGAACGATGTCATCAGCCAGATGCCATATCACACAAAGGCCTCGTATGAGGAACTCCTGCAACTGCTACCACATAAGTGGAAACTAACACATCCGGAATCTGTCATGACCGAAACTACATGATATAGGTATCACATATAGGTATAACAAAATACAATAGCAGCTACAACAAATAAGTTATAGCTGCTGTTGTTGCTATAATATATAGGTATTACTACCTG
>DGTJ01000051.1:0-4969 GCA_002393725.1 Prevotella sp. UBA4339
TTCACCGACCGATTTGAGGTCAACACGTATTTCCTGTCGAGGCAGAAGCTCCTCTACTGAGACTTCGCGCATCTGTAGCTTGCTGTAGTCCTCATCCTTGGGTTCTTCATCCTCATCCATCTCCATTGCGTTATGGGCCATATAGATCTTGGCTCCTGCTCCTATTATCTTGTCCTGAACCTCCTGATTGTTTCTGAACTCCTTAACGCGATACGGGGAGACAAGCACTGCCTCAATATCATTCTTACGTATGATATCTGCCAGATCATCATCCACAGAATACACTCTCTCGCCCATGATGCGCTGGTGCCTTACCTTTTCCTTGTTAATATGTGTGATAAAGCCCTTGACTACAAATTTCCTCGGTCGCTGCGACTTGACATTCTTTGCCAAGCCAACGCCTCCCTGCATGGCTCCGTAGATAAGTACCCTAATAGCTCTTTTGTTAGAGAATGCCACATCGTAGAGGGTTTTCACAAATACTCGCAGGATCCACATCAACAGTGTCGCTATCATGAATAGCAGGAAGATGGTTGTGGTGTTAATATGAACAAATATTTCACCCGGTAGATAATCCATGCAATAGTCGACAATCAATGCCAGTGCAAGACTTACGAGATTGCAATATACTACACGCATCAGATCTCCGAAACTTGAATAGCGCATAAATCCCGAGTAGGTATGGAATATGCGGAATCCTGGAATGCTTAACAAGACGAAGATGGATAGTGTACTGAGCAACTGCCAGAAATGCTCGACTGTAGCATCTGTCTTGTTGAAAATCCAAAAAGTTAAAAAGCCACTAAATATTATAATACCACAGTCAATCAAAAAAATGCACCAGTATGGCAACGAATTTTTCGTGAAATACCAGTTAAGAATCTTGTCAAACGGATTTCTCATAAACCTTATTTTTCTAAAACCGCTGCAAAGTTAATGCTTTTTTTCTATGTTTCAAAATATTCTGCCAAATATTTTCCGTTTAGTAACAATTATTGTATGCTTCCCCCTCCTCTTCCTGCTTGTGCAAAAAGACAATTATCACATATTTTTCCGTGAAAAAGAATAGAATAAGCATTTTTTTGATTAACTTTGCAACCAAATAATAAAATATATGCTACAAATCCGCTGCAAGAACAATAATGTGACGAAGAGTTTCCCAGAAGGATGCTCGCTGTTCGATGTCTATCAGGAGTTTGCTGACGACATCAGACTGCCCTACCCCGTGATCTCTGCAAAAGTAAATAACGCATCACAAGGACTGAAGTTCAGATTGTTCCAGAACCGTGATGTGGAATTCCTTGACGCAAGAGCCGGATCCGGACACAGAGTGTATGTGCGCAGCCTGAGTTTCGTGCTTTATAAAGCCACTCAGGATGTTTTCCCCGGTTCGAAACTGTTTATAGAGCACTCTCTATGCAGGGGATACTACTGTAATTTCAAGAAGAAATCCGGAGACGGTATCTCTGACAGCGATGTTGATCAGATAAAGCACCGTATGCAGGAGATAATAGATCTCGACATGCCTTTCCGACGTACGGAGGCCACCAATGAGGAGGCTATCCGCGTGTTTGCAGAGCGTGGATTCTCCGACAAGGTGAAGCTGCTCGAGACCAGCGGGCATATCTACAGTGACTACTACACACTGGGCGACACAGTAGACTACTATTACGGTCCGCTCGTGCCGAGTGCAGGATATCTCAAGGTATGGGGACTTGAACGCTATGAGCAAGGGCTACTGCTTCGCGTGCCGGACTGGAATAATCCCTTACAGCTTGCAGAGAAGGTCGAACAGCCTAAAACCTTCGAGATGTTTGCAGAAAAGACCCGTTGGGATATTATCATGCGTCTGTCGAATGCAGGTGACGTGAACAAGGCGATAATGCGGGGACATGCCTCAGAACTCATTCAGGTGAGTGAAGCACTTCAGGAGAAGAAGATTGTCCAGATAGCAGAGGAAATAGACCGCAGGTTCCACCGCGAGACCGACCCGGTAAGAATCGTGCTTATCACAGGGCCTTCAAGCAGTGGAAAGACAACATTCTGCAAACGCCTGTCAGTTCAGCTCATGGCTTGTGGACTGCGGCCAGTATCCTTCTCCACTGACGACTATTTCGTGAACCGTATAGACACTCCGAAACTTCCCAACGGAGACTACGACTTCGATAACATCGAGACCGTAGAATACGACCTGCTTGAAAACCATCTGCTGCGACTCATGCAGGGAGAACGCGTAGAAATACCGGAATACAACTTCGTGACGGGTAAGCGAGAGTGGAATGGAAAGAAGCTCAAACTATCCAATGACACCGTGCTCATCGTAGAAGGCATACACGCACTTAATCCATTATTAACCAAGAATATATCCGACTCTGTTAAATATAAAATATACATCTCGGCACTGACGAGCGTATCCCTCGATGATCACAATTGGATACCAACAAGAGACAATCGCCTCTTAAGAAGAATCATCCGCGACTACAACAAAGGTGCATTTTCAGCTAAAGAAACCATTTCCCAATGGAAGAACGTGCTGGCAGCAGAGGACAAATGGATCTTCCCATTCCAGGAGACTGCCGATGTGATGTTCAACTCGGCACTGAACATTGAGTTTGCCGTACTCAGAATCCATGCGGAAATCATTCTGGCGTCTGTGCCCAAAAACTGTGATGAGTATGCTGAGGCACACAGACTGCTGAAGTTCATACATTACTTCTTGCCTATTAGCGATAAGGAGATTCCGCCAACAAGTATCATGAGAGAGTTCGTGGGAGGGTCAAGCTTTAAATATTAATAATATGTATAGCAACAAGGAGAACGTAAATATTCTGACAGCACTTCTGGTGGAACACGGAGTCAGGCATGCTGTAGTATGCCCAGGAAGCAGGAACTCTCCTGTCGTGCATAATTTCAACGAGTGTCCGCAGATAAGATGCTATCCTGTGACAGACGAGAGGTCGGCCGCATTCTACGCACTCGGAATGGCTCAGGCCCTGCAACAGCCTGTAGCAATATGTGTCACCAGTGGTACAGCTCTCCTGAATTTGGCTCCTGCAGTTGCAGAGGCATACTATCAGCATGTGCCTATGATCGTGATATCAGCCGACCGGCCTCCTATGTGGATTGACCAGCAAGATGGCCAGACATTGCCTCAGCCAGACGCTCTGGGTCGACTAGTGAAGAAAGCAGTCACGTTGCCAGAGCCAAACGATGAAGCCGGACATTGGTATTGTAATCGCTTGGTAAACGAGGCCATCATATCATGCACACATCAGAATCGCGGTCCGGTACATATCAACGTACCCATAAGTGAGCCACTTTTCGAATATAGCGTAGCTGGTCTCCCAAAAGAAAGAAAAATAGAGATAGTACCTGCCGAAGTGCCTTCTCAGGCAATGAGCCATATCGGAAGAATGTTCCTCCTTTCTAAGAAACCAATGCTGATATGCGGTCAGCCAATGAATCCTAATCTTGATGAAGCTGTCTGTCTGGTAGAAAATGACGAGAGCTATGTCCCCGACCTGGTACTCTACATAGGAGGCTCAATAGTAAGCAAACGGCTAAAGAATTTCCTGCGAAAGGCTAAGGAGGTATGGAGCGTAAATGCCTCGTGTGAGGTGAATGACACATTCATGAATCTCACCAAAGTGATACAAGGTGATGAGAAGATAATCGCTGACTATGTACATTTTCTGACAGAAGACAACAAGCACCCATTCATTGAGAAATGGGAACAGCTACTAAGCAGAGTAAGGAGTCATGCCGATATGTACCAGCCAGCCTATTCCCAAATGGCTGCTGTGAAATGCTTCGAAGAGATGATAGGGAACGCTGATGACTGTCACGTACATTACGGCAACAGCACAGCTATCCGTCTGGCCAATATCTTTGCGAGGCACCGTGTGTTCTGTAATCGTGGCGTGAATGGGATTGAGGGTTCTCTTTCTACTGCTGCAGGATACTCTTGTGCGGTTGACGAACCAGTGTATTGCGTAATTGGCGACCTTAGCTTCTTCTATGACCAGAATGCCCTATGGAATCAGAATCTTAGGGGAAACCTGCGCATCCTTTTGCTGAATAATAGCAAAGGAGGCATTTTCAACATGTTGAAGGGCCTGGATCAGAGTCCAGCACGTGACAGGCTTATCGCAGGCGAGCATCATACGTCAGCTGAAGGAATATGCAGGCAAAACGACGTGGGATATCTTAATGCAAGCAATGCTGAAGAGTTGCAGAAGGGCATTGCCACATTAATAAAGACAGAATCTTCGCGCCCCGTACTACTCGAGGTGTTCACACAAGCACAAACTGACGAACAAGTCTTAAAAGACTACTATATATTCTAATCCCTTAAAAGCTGGAGCATCGTCTGGAGCTTGGCTTCCGTCTCGTTCCATTCCTGCTCCAATATGCTGTCCTTGAGCAAGCCTCCACCAGCATACAGATGACACACATCACCATCTATATTCATACATCGCAAGGAAACATAGAGATGTGTCTCTTCTGTACCCATAGGACCTATAAAGCCACTATAGTATCTGCGAGGAGTATGTTCGTTATTCATTATAAACCTGAAAGTCTCGAGCTTAGGGAGTCCACATACCGCAGGTGTGGGATGCAGAGCCTGCAACAGATTGCCGATATGATCATTATCCTTTAGGGAGAAAGTAAAATCGCTCCTTAGATGAACAAGATTAGCAGCTCGTACGGTACGTGGACCTTCTTCAACGTAATTGTCAGTAAACTGCTCCAGACACTCCGTGATATATGTAGCAACGATACGCTGCTCCTGAATATTCTTCGTGCTCCACGTCAGGTTTTCACCCTCGCCATTCAATTGGTCCCCTTCAAGTTTCATTGTTCCTGCCAGTGCTATAGTCCGCCAGTTATGACCATTACCATCCAACAGTATCTCAGGTGTAGCAGTCAACCAGCATCCGCTCTTTTCTGTCTCAACCAAAGCAATGAA
>DGTJ01000051.1:5084-38521 GCA_002393725.1 Prevotella sp. UBA4339
CCATCCTTTTGTCAGTGCAACGAGCCAGAACAATCTTCGTAAAGTGTCCTGCCTCTAACTGGGAATGGTAGTTTGCAAAATCTATGGAGTAGGTAAATTTCGAGGATGGAGGAAGGAGTTGGGAGTTAATCGGGCATCTGCTTGCTACTGAAGGTACGCAAGAAAGAGTAGGTGATCCGCATTCGACAATATCAACGATGTCCGGTCTTATCACAAGAACAGGCGAAGAATCAGACACCGCGAAAGGTGCAAGAACAAATCCGCATTGACCATTGAGTTCTGTCAACGAGCTCAGTTGGAGCGGTTCACCGTCAGTTTGTCTTATTAGGGTTGCGTGGTCTTCATGGGGCAGCCGGTATATTGCATAGGCAGGCATTATTTCTTATTCTTTATTACGTAATTTGTTACACGGACATTGGATATGAGGTCTCCATGAGAATCCTTAATATCAACATTCCAGACATGCAAAGTAGTTCCTTTATGGAGGAGACGTGCGAAAGCCGTTACCGTATCCCCTTCAGCCACAGCCTTTACGTGGCTTCCACTTACCTCGATACCGACACAAGCACATTGAGGACAGAGGGCAGAAGAGCCAACTCCAGCCACATTCTCAGCCAAAGCTAACGAGGCGCCACCGCTCAAGAATCCGAAAGGCTGGCGGTTGCGCTCGTCGACTTTCATTGTGGCCATACAAGTATCGTCATCGGGTGTGGAGAGAAACTCCATACCGAGAGCAGTACTCAGGTTTGGCTTCGAATTGATAATCAAGTTGATCCTTTCTACGTCCATCCTATTTGAAAAGTGAATATTCGGGAACTTCCCATGCCAAGGCGCTTGCACCAAGAGTGTCTCGCTCACGGTCATCAAGAGTAGAAAGCAGTATCTTCACCTTGCCTCGCATATTAGGAAAGACATAATTTTCAAACTCCACGTAAGCAGGATCCAAGAGCCAATGACCGGCATGAGACACACCTCCTGTAAGTATGATGGCCTCCGGATTTATAAGAGACGCATAGTTGGCTAGTCCCAAGCCCAGGTACCGCCCTGTAATACGATATGTCTCTATTGCGATCTCGTCTCCCTTCTCACAACATTCTGTAATCGCCTTTGGTGTGAGTTTCTCAATGTCACGCATCAGTGACGGTTTATCGCTCTTTGCCAACAGTTCCTTGGCTGTTGTTACGATGCCCCTTGAAGCAACGTATGACTCCAGGCATCCCTTCTTCCCACAGCCGCAAGGGCGACCGTCGGGGACAATACATGTGTGACCGAACTCCCCGGCAGATCCTGTGAAGCCCTTATGCTCCTTGGCATTGCTGAAGAAACAACTTCCCAAGCCATTGCCTATGTGTACTATGATAAAATCCGTCATTCCATGGGCGCTACCGAATACATGCTCACCTAAAGCTGATATATGCGCATCATTGGCCAGTCCTACTGCCAGTCCAAGACGGTCACGGAGCATCGCAGCAAGGGGCACGACACCCTTCCAAGAAAGATTGGCAGCATTCTCAATACACCCGGATGTATTGCTGGCACTTGGAGCACTGATACCTATAGACCGGATGGTCTCATAGCCACCATTAGATTCCACCAAAGCAATAATCTTTTCACTTAATGCACTAACATAGTTATTCACATCAGGATAGTCGAGTGTGGAGAAATTATCCTCTGCTATAATATTACCACGAACATCGACAATGGCGTAAGTGGTACGCTCAACACTTATGTCTACGCCAACAACTCTTGTTTTAATATTATACTCTTCCATGCCGCAAATATAAACATTTTTTGCGTACCAAACAAATCTTTCTGCTTTTTTTTGCAAATATTTACTCAAATATCATGTTTTTCGCAGATTTTTCATTAACTTTGCACCCACTTAAGCATAATATTCGAATATTAAGATGAACATTCTAGAGTTAAGCGAACAAGAAATTGGAAGGCGTCAGAGCCTTCAGGAATTGCGCTCTATGGGTATTGACCCATATCCAGCAGCAGAGTTTCCAACCAATGCATTCAGTACAGAGATTAAGGAAAGTTTCAAAGATGACGAGGACAGAGAAGTTGTCATCGCAGGTCGTATGATGAGTCGTCGTGTGATGGGCAAGGCTTCTTTTGCCGAAATCCAAGACTCAAAAGGACGTATCCAAGTATACATCACTCGTGATGACATCTGCCCAGATGAGAATAAAGACTTATATAATAATGTGTTTAAACGTCTGCTTGATATTGGTGACTTCATTGGTGTAAAGGGCAAGGTGTTCCGTACCCAAACAGGTGAGATCAGTGTGCATGCCTCAGAGCTAAAACTGCTCTCCAAGTCACTTAAGCCTCTGCCGATCGTGAAATACAAAGATGGCGTTGCCTACGACAAGTTTGACGACCCAGAGTTGCGTTATAGACAGCGTTATGTCGACTTAGTAGTGAACGAGGGTGTGAAGGACACTTTCCTACAAAGAGCCACAGTTATTCGCACACTGCGCAGAGTACTTGATGATGCCGGGTATACAGAGGTTGAAACCCCTACCCTGCAGATGATTGCTGGCGGTGCTTCTGCACGTCCGTTTATCACCCATTTCAATGCATTAGACCAGGACATGTACATGCGAATCGCTACCGAGCTATACCTTAAGCGACTTATTGTGGGAGGATTCGAGGGCGTATATGAGATCGGGAAAAACTTCCGCAACGAAGGTATGGATCGCAACCACAATCCCGAGTTTACTTGTATGGAGCTTTATGTGCAATACAAGGATTACAACTGGATGATGTCATTCACAGAAAAGCTACTGGAGACTATTTGTATTGCAGTCAATGGCAAGCCAGAGAGGGAAATTGACGGTAACATCGTTTCGTTCAAGGCTCCTTATCGTCGTTTGCCAATACTCGAGGCCATTCAGGAAAAGACAGGTTTTGACTGCACAGGCAAGAGCGAAGACGAAATTAGGCAGTTCTGCCTTTCAAAGGGCATGGACGTTGACGATACCATGGGTAAAGGAAAGCTTATAGACGAACTCTTTGGTGAATTCTGTGAAGGTACATTCATACAGCCAACATTCATCACAGACTATCCTGTAGAGATGTCACCCCTTACGAAGATGCACCGCTCCAAGCCAGGACTCACTGAGCGTTTTGAACTGATGGTAAACGGAAAAGAGTTGGCAAACGCCTATTCTGAGCTTAACGATCCTATAGATCAAGAAGAACGCTTTGTGGAACAGATGAAGCTGGCAGACAAGGGTGATGACGAGGCGATGATAATAGATCAGGACTTCCTCCGTGCCCTACAGTATGGAATGCCTCCTACAAGTGGTATTGGCATCGGTATCGACCGTCTGGTAATGCTTATGACAGGAAAGACATTCATTCAGGAAGTCCTGTTCTTCCCCCAGATGAAACCTGAGAAGAAAATTCCGCAGAGTACTCCTGCAGAATGGGCTGAGATAGGTGTTTCCGAGGAATGGGTTCCTGTACTGCGCAAAGCTGGCTTCAATATGATCTCTAACATAAAGGACGAGAAGCCACAAGGACTCCAGCAGAAGATAGGTGACATCGTAAAGAAATACAAACTCGACATGCAGAAGCCATCGGTCGATGAAGTAGCTTGTTGGATAGAGAAAAGCAAGTAAGAATGTACGATTGTGGTAAGATAGCAATTATTGGTGGTGGCAGTTGGGCAACTGCGATAGCTAAGATTGTAGTGAGTCACACCCATCATATCGGTTGGTATATCCGCCGTGACGACCGTATAGAGGATTTCCGTCGTATGGGGCATAATCCCGCCTATCTTACAAGTGTGCATTTCGACATCAACGAGATTTTCTTCAACAGTGACATAAATAAGATCGTTCAGCAGTACGACACATTGGTATTCGTAACACCGTCACCTTATTTGAAAAGTCATCTGAAAAAGCTAAAGACGCGTTTACGCGATAAATTTGTCATCACGGCAATCAAAGGTATCGTTCCTGATGAGAATCTTGTCTGTTCCGAGTATTTTCATCAGGTATTCGATGTGCCTTATGATAATCTTGCATGTATAGGTGGACCTTCTCATGCAGAGGAAGTGGCTTTGGAACGTCTCAGTTATCTCACTGTAGGATGTGCTGACCGCGAAAAGGCCTATTCATTCGCCAATGTACTTAGCAGTGAATATATCAAGACAAAGACATCCACGGATGTCATTGGCATTGAATACTCTAGTGTGTTAAAGAACGTATATGCTATTGCAGCGGGAATATGCAATGGTCTGAAATACGGTGATAACTTCCAGGCTGTACTAATGGCGAACGCTGTTCAAGAGATGAGCCGTTTTCTCACCGCTGTACATCCTATCGACCGCAATGCTTATGACAGTGTATATCTCGGAGACTTGCTGGTAACAGGCTACTCCAATTTCTCACGTAACCGCACTTTCGGTACTATGATAGGAAAGGGATATAGCGTCAAAAGTGCACAGATCGAGATGGAGATGATCGCTGAGGGATATTTTGGTACGAAGTGCATGAAGGAGATCAATCGCCACTGGCATGTTAACATGCCTATTCTTGATGCTGTTTATAATATCCTATACGAACGCATTGCACCCCAGATTGAGATTAAATTATTAACAGATTCTTTTAGATAAAACATTTCTATGAGCAACATTAAATTAGACATCACAAAAGCTGCATGTTTCCTGAAGGAAGGTGCAGTTGAGAGTTTTGAACAGCAAGTAAAGGAAGCCCAGAAGGCTCTTGAAGAGGGCACATGCCCTGGTAATGATTTCTTGGGATGGCTGCATCTGCCCAGTAGCATCACACCGGCCTTCCTTGATGAACTACAGGCATGCGCTAATGTCCTGCGCGAGAACTGTGAGGCTATTGTAGTAGCTGGCATTGGTGGCAGTTACCTTGGAGCTCGTGCAGTGATTGAGGCTCTGAGCAACAGCTTCGCATGGCTGGTTAACGACAAGAAGAATCCAACAATCCTGTTTGCAGGTAATAATATCGGTGAAGACTATCTGTTTGAACTGACAGAATATCTGAAGGGAAAGAAGTTTGGCGTTATCAATATCTCCAAGAGCGGTACAACCACTGAAACAGCCCTTACTTTCCGTCTTCTTAAGAAGCAGTGTGAAGCTCAACGTGGTAAGGAAGAGGCTAAGAAGGTTATCGTTGCAGTAACAGATGCCAAAAAGGGTGCTGCCCGCACATGTGCCGATAAGGAAGGTTACAAGAGTTTCATTATTCCTGATAATGTCGGTGGTCGTTTCTCAGTACTCACTCCAGTAGGTCTGCTGCCAATTGCTTGTGCCGGATTCAATATCAAAGAGCTGGTTGCCGGTGCTCAGGATATGGAGAAGACATGTGGCAAGGACGTACCTTTCGCAGAGAACCCCGCTGCTCAGTATGCAGCAGTACGTAATGGTCTTTACCAGAATGGTAAGAAAATTGAGATAATGGTAAACTTCCAGCCCAAGCTCCACTTCATGAGCGAGTGGTGGAAACAGCTATATGGAGAGTCTGAAGGTAAGGACAAGAAAGGAATCTTCCCAGCATCTGTAGACTTCACGACAGACCTTCACTCTATGGGTCAGTGGATTCAGGATGGTGAGCGTACAATCTTCGAAACTGTTATCAGCATTGATGAGCCAGAGAAGAAGTTGCTGTTCCCACATGACGAGGAAAATCTGGACGGTCTGAACTTCCTTGCAGGCAAACGCGTTGATGAGGTGAACAAGATGGCAGAGTTAGGTACAAAACTGGCTCATGTGGACGGTGGTGTACCAAACATCCGCATCACCATGCCCCGACTCAATGAGCGCTATCTTGGTCAGCTTATCTATTTCTTCGAGATTGCTTGTGGCATAAGTGGTAATATTCTTGGTGTAAATCCATTCAACCAACCTGGCGTAGAGGCATATAAGAAGAATATGTTTGCGCTGCTCGACAAGCCTGGGTATGAAGCTGAGAGCAAAGCAATAAAGGAGCGTATTGCAAATGAGTAATAAAGATTAATTAAGAAATAACATATTGTATACATTAGCAATAAAGCAATACTTAGAAAGACACGGCTTTGAGGCTTTACACCCCAAAGCCGTGCTCTTTGATATGGATGGAGTAATTTATGACTCCATGCCTAACCATGCTGTTGCATGGCAACAGTCTATGGCTCATTTCGGCATAGAAATGACAGAAGCTGACGCCTATGCCACAGAAGGCGCTCGCGGTGTTGACACCATACGTATGATGGTCAAGAAACAGCAGAACCGTTTAATAGATGAGCATGAGGCCCAACGGATGTACGACGAGAAGACACGTATTTTCCATGAGATGCCTGAAGCACAAATCATGCCTGGCATCATAGAACTTATGAGCCAGATAAAAGCTGATGGCATACATATAAGTATAGTTACTGGCAGTGGTCAGCTACCACTTATAAAGAGAATACTGAAAGACTTTGGTCAGTTTGTCGATGAGGACCATATTACTACAGCATATGATGTGAAACGAGGTAAGCCCAATCCAGACCCATACCTGATGGGACTTAAGAAGGCAGGAAATCTCATGCCGTGGGAGGCATTTGTCGTAGAGAACGCCCCATTAGGAGTAAAAGCCGGAGTTGCTGCCAACATTTTCACCATTGCTGTTAATACAGGACCCCTCCCGGCTCAAGTGCTCCTGGATGCCAATGCCGATCTGTTATTTCCGAAGATGACTGATTTCAGTGATAATTGGGAAAATCTGATTATGTCAATATAATAATAAAGGTATAGCTTTTCTGGCTATACCTTATTTTAATATCATGAAAAACTGCCTTTACATTTAGCGAGTTTCCATTGTCTCAAACGAACAGATTTGAGCATCGCTCTATCCTCGCTGGATAGCAGCCTTTTTCCTTTGATCGTGGTCAAGGATAACTTTTCTCATTCGCATCGATTTAGGAGTAACTTCAACAAGTTCATCTTGCTTGATATACTCCAGACACTCTTCAAGGCTCATCACTGTCTTCGGAATGATACGGGCCTTATCATCTGTACCTGAAGCACGTACGTTGGTCAACTGCTTTGCTTTGCAGACATTCACGACGAGATCGTTATCATGGACATGTTCTCCAACCACCTGCCCCATATACACATCCTCACCAGGATCTATAAAAAACTTACCACGATCTTGGAGCTTATCGATGGCGTATGCGAAAGCATTACCAGTATCCATAGAAATCATAGAACCATTGACACGACGTTCTATTTCGCCTTTGTACGGCTGATACTCCTTATAGCGATGAGCCATTATTGCCTCCCCCTGAGAAGCTGTTAGCACATTAGTACGCAGACCGATGATACCACGTGACGGGATGTCAAACTCTATGTTTACACGATCTCCTTGTGACTCCATGGATGTCATCTCACCTTTACGACGAGTCACCATGTCTATCATCTTCGAAGAAAATTCCTCTGGAACATTGATTGTGAGTTCCTCGATAGGCTCACATTTCTTACCATCAATCTCCTTATAAATCACCTGAGGCTGTCCGACCTGCAGTTCATATCCCTCACGTCGCATAGTCTCTACCAGCACAGAGAGATGCAATACGCCACGGCCCGATACAATCCACTTATCTGTAGAGTCCTCAAAAGGCTCGACTCTTAATGCGAGGTTTTTTTCAAGTTCTTTCTCAAGGCGATCATTTATATGACGAGAGGTTACAAACTTGCCTTCCTTGCCGAAGAATGGTGAGTCGTTGATTGTGAAGAGCATTGACATAGTCGGCTCATCGATAGCGATAGGAGGCAGTGGTTCAGGATTCTCAATATCACATAACGTATCGCCTATCTCAAACTTGTCCAATCCGATAACAGCACATATATCACCGCAGTCAACACTATCAGTGCGTACATGTCCCATTCCTTCAAAGGTATGGAGTTCCTTTATCTTTGTCTTCTCCATAGCCCCGTCACGATGAGCAATAGTCACCTGCATGCCATCCTTCAGTTGTCCACGATGGACGCGCCCTACGGCTATACGTCCCTGATAGCTTGAGTAATCGAGTGAAGTAATAAGCATCTGAGGAGTACCGTCTATCTGCTTAGGAGCAGGTATCACCTCAACAATCTTGTCGAGCAAATATGTGATATTGTCAGTAGGTGTTTTCCAGTCCTCTCCCATCCAGCCATTCTTGGCTGATCCATATACAACGGGAAAGTCAAGTTGGTCCTCTGTTGCATTGAGTGAGAACATCAGGTCGAATACCATCTCATATACCTCCTCAGGGCGACAATTCGGTTTATCCACCTTGTTAACAACAACGATAGGTTTCAGACCTATCTGTAGAGCTTTTTGGAGAACAAAACGAGTTTGAGGCATAGGTCCCTCAAAGGCATCAACGAGCAATAAACAGCCATCGGCCATATTCAACACTCGTTCTACCTCGCCACCGAAGTCGGAGTGTCCTGGGGTATCAATGATATTGATCTTTACACCTTTCCAGTTAATAGACACATTCTTTGAAAGAATTGTTATACCACGCTCGCGCTCAAGGTCGTTAGCATCCAACACTTGATTACTGAGATTCTGCCCCTCACGGAAAAGGTTCCCAGCAAGCATCATCTTGTCGACCAACGTCGTCTTACCATGGTCAACGTGAGCTATAATAGCTATATTACGTATATCCTGCATACCTATTATTAGAAAACGGCTGCAAAATTACTAAAAACTAACGACACTACCAAATGTATAACCAAAAATTTGTTCTTTTTTCAGAGCTATACATTCCTTATTTATATTGATTTTTGCAGCATCAGACGATAAATGGCAAACACCATATAAACTATCAGTAATGGATAACCTATATAATACAATGTGGTGAGGCTGAATATGACATAATCGACAGCACACACAGCAGCCAGACCACTAAGATAAAGCAAAGACTCACCAAAAGGAAGATGATGACGTACATCATCAACCGTTGCAATAGCTACTATCAATATAGCCCAAACGGATGAGACAAATAATCCGAGGTGCCAAGGTAAAGCCCAAGGATTTAGCGATGGATGATAGTAGAAATGCCGCCACGACTCTGGGCCAAAAAGCTGAATACTACTATATAGCACTGCGGAAGACGAAATCAACAGACAGAGCGATGTAGGATAGAACGACGGGATATCATTAAAATGAACTATCTTAGCCCCTTTCCTCATGAGGTGGCGAAGTCCATAAGCTCCACCTACAACAACGCAGAAAGCCAAGAATATCAGTAAGTGAGAGTCAGAGAAGAAATCTATAAACTGGCTTATGGGGTCATCTGGTGATACAGCCTTCAACAGTTCACTCTCATGTATCCATCCCTGTGTGAGTTGATCGCGGGCAACCTTCACCCATACAGAATCTATTGAGTCTGCAGGTACTGTGCGGATATCAGCAACCACAATCCTATCATGTCTCTTAAGGATGAGGGTATCGACAAGAGATAACAATGGCTTTGTATCATCACCTGTAGTAAACTCTAAGGCAAGGATATCTGGCACAGGCATCATTTCGCTTTGCTGTTCCAAGACCTGTAAAGAGTCTCGACTTATAACGAAATTATAACCTTGAGTATAATGATGAGTGGTGTAGAAGGAAATGGAGTCAAGCTGCTGCTCGGTAAGATTCCACGCATCAGAGGTGATAGGCCCCTGGTTGTAACAGCCTGTCAGCAGAACAGGAGTCAGCAAACAAAATACACTAAAAAGAAAACTATGTCGCATACAGATTCATTTGACAATGCTTACAGTCAAATTCAATACGAAAGCGACGACCATCGCCCAAAATAAGAGATAATGGCTCATGCCAGTATGGATGCTTGCCTCCATTCTTAATGCAGTAACCAAGTGAATACCTGATACAATGACGACACTGCATGATTGGAACTTCTAAAGCTCTAATTTCAGACGAAGTCATTAACTCGACAGCAGATTTCTCCTTCTTACAGTAGAAGTGCTGTGAGAGTTGATTGGAAATATTGAGCAAGAAATCTTTAGAAGAACGCAAGGAAGAAGCAGTGGGAAGGGAGGTTGGAATAGTAGAAAAAGCATTAGCTGACAAATTAGGACAAGAATGAGAATTATCTGCAATAGAAAATCTATCCTTTACTAAATAATGCTTGTCCAGTTCTGCAACAAGAGCATGCCGCATGTCAGAAAGGACACTATTGGGAATGAAATAATTAAAGTCAGAAGGAATATCAACCTCTGAACAGAAGTAAATAGTATCACCTAACTTTGACAGCTGATGCCTGATATTTTCAGATGGAGATTTCCGAGCCTGCTGATGCTCCGCATCAATATGGTATAGAAACTCTTTGCCATCGAGAGTTGCAGAAATAGTGAATCCACCAGGTACAGCAGCTAAAGATATCGAAATAGGAATACGACGCTCGGCACTCTGACGAGAAAGGAGACGCTCAAACTCCTGATCACTGTTACGATATAGGTGTACGCCAGCATGCAGTCCCTGAGGCATACGATAGGGATATATCCTATTGCCTACTACCCTATTTGCACGGAAACCTTCTAATGCTCCTTGCTTGTTGATAAAACACAGGCCATCACCATTGGCAAAACGCGCCAAACCAGCAACATTGAAAGAGTCGTGACGCAATTCCTTTACTATACCAATATACTCACCAATTGCTTTAGGAGTATCAAAAGATGCTATATCCGGATCACGCCCATTAAGGAAATAATGTGTATATCCTCTATTGAAAGTCTTATGCAAATCAGGAGTAAAAGAATATGTACACACACCTAATGAACTACGACAATAAACACCAGGATTCTTACGGATTATCTCATTAAGTCTCTGACTATAAGCAGCCGTTACATTCTTAACATAGGAAACATCTTTCAAACGTCCTTCTATCTTGAATGAGGTGGCACCAGCATCAATAAGTTTTTCAAGAGAATCACACTGATTCATGTCTTTCAGAGACAAAAGGTAACGATCATGCTCTATCATCCTACCTTCTGCATCCTGAAGAGAGAACTTCATTCGACAGAACTGAGCACACTCCCCACGATTAGCGCTTCGACCAAAACAATACTGTGATGCATAACAGATACCGGAATAACTGACACATAAAGCTCCATGGACAAACACCTCGAGCTCTACGTCAGGTACTTCTCTGTGGATTTCAGATATCTCATCCACAGATAATTCCCTGGCCAGTACCACCCTTGAGAAACCTAAGTCTCTAAGCCATTTGACTTTCTCCGGTGTGCGATTATCTGTCTGTGTGGATGCATGTAACGTGAGGCCGTTGCTCATATCAAGTATGGCCATGTCCTGTACAAGTATAGCATCAACCTTAGCTGACTTCAGATCGGATAGAAGTCGACGAGTCTCATCCAGTTCTTCATCGTACAAGATTGTGTTAACGGTCACATATACTTTCGCTGCATACCGATGAGCATATTCACATAGTTTCCTAATGTCCTCCAGACTATTACCCACAGCAGCACGAGCACCAAAGCGAGAGGCACCTATATATACAGCATCTGCTCCATGGTCGATGGCAGCAATTCCACACTCTAGATTCTTGGCTGGCGCTAATAACTCTAATGCTCTCACAATTTATCGGATATCTTCGATGTTATATGGGGTTTCCTGATATACGTAATAGTTCACCCAGTTGGTATAAAAAAGATTGGCATGCGAACGCCACGTAACCCTTGGTCCTTGTTCGGGATCATTATTCCGATAGTAGTTTTTGGGTAAAGCCACATCGTCACGAATACCAATGTCACGTTTATACTCATTGTCGAGAGTATTTGGCGAATATTCAAGGTGACCCGTGATAAAGAATTCACGTCCACCACGTGCCATGACAATGCTTACACCGCTTTCGTCAGACTCCGAAAGGAGAGACAGTTCGGGATTACTTATAATATCATCACGATGCAGTTCCGTGTGACGACTATGCGGCATCATAAACTCATCATCGAATCCTCTGAAGATAGGTAACTTCGGATCAAGAATCTTCTGTGGGAATACTCCGAACATCTTAATTGGCAATGGGTACTTCGGGATGTGGTAATGATAGTACAGTCCTGCCTGAGCTGCCCAACAGATATACAATGTACTAGTCACATGGGTACGTGCCCACGAAAAGATGTCCTTAATCTCGTTCCAATAGCTAACGTCCTCATACTCCAATTGTTCTACAGGAGCACCAGTAATAATCATTCCGTCATACTTCTCATGACACATCTCTGAGAAATCGCGATAAAACATCATCATGTGCTCTATAGGAGTATTTTTAGGAGTATGACTCTTCAATTTCATAAAATTGATGTCAAGTTGAAGAGGAGTATTCGACAGCAGACGTATTAAATCGGTCTCTGTTGTAATCTTAAGAGGCATCAAATTGAGTATAGCAATCTTCAATGGACGTATATCTTGAGAATGAGCTCTCGTATCATCCATTACGAAAATATTCTCCTGTTTCAACAAATCAATGGCAGGAAGTCTGTCTGGTAATCTTAACGGCATTATTATTCCTCCTTCAATCCTTTTTCACATGAATAAGACAGACTGAGACATTATCCAATCCTCCACATGCAATTGCCTCATTACATAACTCATCAGCGTCAGCAGAATTGCCAAGCATATTCTTTATCTGCTCATCTTTTACCATGTCGGTCAAACCGTCACTACAGAGCAGGTATGTATCTCCGTTTAGCACATCATCAGTAATCTGTACTATATCAATATAACTGTTAGAACACCCTCCTCCAATACAATTAGTGATAATGTTTGAATGTTGCTTCTTTCCAAGTAGAGTACTTAACGAATGATCTGAGGTCATCTGTTCTAGCATACCATCACGATAACGATAAAGGCGGCTGTCACCACAGTTCATCGAAAAGAATTCACCATCGTAATAGGCAATAGCCACTAAAGTGGTACCCATTCCTTTGAATCTTTCGTCAACCTTTCCCTTAGATTCTATCATCAAATTGATAGACTCGAGCCAATCGACCATCATCTCATTAAACGCACTGGCATCAAGGCCTAATGGCAAGTCACCAAAAAAGAATTGCAAATTATGCAGTGCATCTTGACTTGCTACTTCCCCACTCTTATGCCCTCCCATTCCGTCAGCAACGGCAATAATATACCGGTCTGATTCAGTAAGGGATATATTTGTGTTGTATTCTGCATTTCGGACAAACAGATCCTTAATTAGGATCATATCTTCATTATTATGTCTCACACAGCCAATTCTGCTGGCTGATGATATCTCTAATTCAATCATCTCTATAGACTATCTTACAATAACTTGAAGATTAATATTTGCGATAGTGAGTACGTCTCCATTATGTAGTGACATTTCCACATCTGGCTGTAACTGACGCAAGTTAACCTTTGTGCCATTTGACGAATGCTTATCAATAATCATCCATCCAGAATCTGCTCTGTATTTCAACTGGGCATGAACGCCTGACACGTAGGAATGCTGTTCAAAGAACTGGATATAAGGGCCTTTACGCCTGCCTATCACAGCCCCGTTGATTCCTACGATACGGATGTTCAAACTGTCATTGGCCAATGTAAGCACAGGAACGCCAGATGACGTATGGCGTTCTTGGACAAGTGGTCCCGCAACACTTACGCTCTGAGTTCCTCCAGTTAAAGACGACTGAAGACTTACCGACATTTCAGAGTTTTCTTGTTTCACTTTTTGGTCATCGGGCGCGACCATTAGTCCTCCACAACGCGTACAACGTCTTCCTACACCCACATGTCCACATTGGTTACAATATAGCAAGGCTTGACCACACTGATCGCAAAAGTGGGAATCACCATCAATCTCTTCTTTACAAGTAGGACAAATAATCATATCTGTTATTCAATATCTTCTGGTTGTATAATCTGATAAGTCTCCTTTGTCACCTGATCTGGCGGCATCTGAGATACTCGTTCTGACAGTTTCTGAACTGTAGCATCGAGAAGGTTACGCATCTCACGGGCATTACCCCAGTTCTCATTCTTGCTGACAACAAGACGGTAAATCTTATCAAGCAGCTTGAATTCTGCTGCTTGCGACAATGTGTACTGCTCCTTTTGAGCCATTCCCTTGAAGATAAGCAGCAGCTCATCTTCATTATAGTCATCGATCTGTAACTTGTGAGTGAAACGGCTGGCAAGACCGGGGTTTATTTGCATAAACTCTTCCATCTTATCTTTGTATCCAGCTGCAATAACAACAAACTTACCTCGATCGTCCTCCATGCGCTTCATCAGCGTGTCGATTGCCTCCTTGCCATACATATCGCCTCCATCGCTAAGAGTATATGCTTCGTCAATGAAGAGGATTCCACCCATCGCCTTGTCGCACATATTATTCACAATCTTAGGAGTCTCACCCATGTATTTTCCAACAAGGGTAGCACGACTCGACTCAATGACTCGTGATGTAGGAAGAATATCCATAGACTGAAGGATCTCTCCCATTTTACGGGCAATAGAAGTCTTACCTGTACCCGGGTTACCTGTCAGAATGAAGTTCATCGACATCTGCTGTACATTTCCAGCTCCTGCTGCTGCACGTTGCTTCATAAACATGCTCTGTACAGCCAAACGACGTATGGAGTTCTTGACAGAGCGCATACCAACAAACTCATCAAGTTCATTGAGGACTGCATCAAGAGGACGTGCAGTCTCATTCTGTGACATTGGCAGGTCTGCGATAGTAATCTTGTACATATCCTCCTCTTTGAAGTTCGGATCTGTCATTAGGTTAACCAGTCGCTGACTCTGCTTCTCCACTGCCTCATTGAAAATACGACGTGCCTCACGTGCATTGCCGAAGTTCTTGTCACGACGCAGATAAAGCTGTTCAAACTGACGATGAATAGCAGCTTTGGTATTATCATCAACGGTAAACTTCTTTCCAGCTGCAAGATTAAGGAATATCTGTGTCAGTTCATCAGGAGTGTAGTCATCGAAATGGATAGTCTGTGTAAATCGACTCTTTAGTCCTGGGTTTGTGTCAATGAAATCATGCATCTGGTCTGTATATCCAGCCACAATACATATAAACTTACCACGATCGTCTTCCAGACGCTTGAGGAGAGTGTCGATTGCCTCAGAGCCAAAAGAGTCCTGATCGTTTGACTTCAGTGTGTATGCCTCATCGATGAAGAGCACACCGCCTATAGCCTCGTCAACCAGCTGATTGGTCTTAATAGCAGTCTGTCCTGAATAACCAGCAACAAGTTTGGCACGATCTGCCTCTACAAGCTGACCTCTGGATACTATTCCAAGTGTCTTGAAGACATCGGTCATAATACGAGCAACTGTTGTCTTACCTGTACCAGGATTACCCGTAAAGACGTAATGTTTACCTTGGAAGGTATTAGTCTCTCCACGCTTAATCTGCAGATTGAGGAATGCAGCAAGATTGGATATTTCTTTCTTAACACCAGCAAGACCAACAAGTCCGTCAAGAGACTTGAGACACTCCTTATAGTCAACGGCCTTTGGAGCCTCGTATGGAATATCGCTCTCCTCAATGGTCATTAACTGTTCATTGCTCATGGTGGAGATATCGACACTCTGCAGGCGCTGAGCCTGTTTCTTACAAATCTGGTCGAAAAGTGAACGAATAGTACGTCCATTTGCAAAATCCTTCCCACGAGAGTTGTACATCTCGCTAATCATCTTCCTTGCCAACTGTTCTGCCTGCTGGGAGAAGATATACTTCTTAACTTTAGCAAAGACAAGCATAATCTGATAAAGCTCATCAGGATTATAGTCTTCAATGTTAAGGAAGTAGTTGAAACGGCTGCGGAATCCTGGATTTATGCGGAACAGATTCTCCATCTCCGTACGATAGCCTGCAGCGATAACCACAAACTTACCCCTGTCGTCCTCCATACGTTTCATCAGTTTCTCAAGAGCCTGAGCCCCCTGATTATCCCTGTCTCCACCAGCACTTACAGGAGCCAACGTATAGGCCTCGTCAACAAAGAGAATGCCCCCCATTGCCTTGTCGCAGAGGCGATCTACCACCTTTGGTGTCTCACCTTGGTAAGGGCTGACCATTTTTGCACGGTCAACCTCGACCACATGGCCACTGTCGAGATATCCTATAGCAGCAAGTATCTCTCCCAACTTTCGGGCTATCGTGGTCTTTCCTGTTCCTGGATTACCTGTAAGGATAATGTGCATTGACATCTTCTCCTGCTCTCCCAAGCCGCGTTCTGCTCGCTGGACAGCGTTCTGAACTGCGTAGGCTATCTCACGCACAGCACTCTTCACCTCATTCATTCCAATGAAGTTATCAAGGTCCTTGAGGATATCCTCTATAGAACGTTCTTCAGGTACATATCCGGTTATATCACTTGTCTCGACAACTGTTGCCTGAGCACCTCTCGTGATAAACTGGGTGAAAATATCCTCGGCAGTCTTCATTGCAAGGTGAGCATATCCGAACGTCTCATCCTTTATTTTTACCTGATACTTAAAGAATCGCTTCAGACGGTCATCTGCCTCAGGAGTGAAATCAGATATTCCGTATCGTGTCTTCAAGGAAAGCTTACATATATCAGTAAGCTCCTGATATCCCGGAGAAGGAAGACGGAAAGTGTACTTGAAGCGATTAGCCACCGCAGGATTGCTTTCCAGGAAGTCATCGAGACCTTTCGGAAGACCGGACATAATCACAATAGGATTGTCTTCCCACTTATCCATCTCAACAAACAGTTTGTCGAGAGGATTAACTTGATTAGAATACTTATCGGGCAAGAGTTTCTGGACGTTATCAAAGAACAATATACCGTTCTTTGCCTTCTTAATATTATCGTCCCACTTATCCACAAACCGCTGATAGTCGACAGCATCAACCATAGTCAGTTTTGGCTTCTCGATAATTTTATTCTGATAGAAATAGTCACGCAATATTTCTGCCAAAGCAGTCTTTCCCGTACCAGTCTCACCGATGATGATCGCATTAACCGATACGCGTACCTGAGCTATATCTTTTCTGGAGCGTAGGAAAGCATAGGTATCTACGATGGTCTTCAGCTGCTGCTTCACATCATCGAGACCAATAAGCCTATCAAGGAGATTCTGACTTACCAGTGGTTGTCCGCACCACTTGCAGAATTTCGCTATGCTCCGGTTTTCCTTATGGCAATGTTCGCAAACCATTAATCTTCTTCTTTATCTATTTGCTGAATAATATCTGTTGACGTACTCTCAATCTCTTCCATGTTTGGATTAGCAACATTCATCATACTTGGGTGGTAAACGATGAAATCAACGACTAATACCAATGCCATCACACTCCACAGGACGTAATGAAGTACACTTTCGCCACTGATAGAGCGCACCTGCTCCGTAACATCATCCAGGAGTCCGAACTTAGATCCCTTAAACCTATAGGATTTGGTCTTAAATGTATAATAAAGCGGCTCGAGTAGAGTTGACTTAATGTCGTTTTCTAGCACTTCATTTATCAACTTATTGTCTGACTTCTCATCACCTCGGAAGTCTGTAAGGTGGCACACGAGTATATAGACAAGTGATATTGCCACAATAGACAGACTGAATAGTGAATGATGCGACAGAGATATATACTTTAATATAATATAAGGAATAAAGGAAGATGCCACACCGAGAAGTCCCCAGAGGAAAGACAGGAAGTCATATCCTCTGAAATATGCTCTTGTACCGACAATTATGCCAGTTACACTTCCTACAGGCAGAGCAATAGATATAATAGGATGATCAAGTATATATTCACTATTAACACCGAAAATAATAACCAGCAGGATCCACGCACAAGACAGGGCATAGAATATCCACCTCCAGATATTCTCCTTAGTCTTGGCACTTCGCCATTCTGTTCTCACGCTTTCTATCCTGTCAGACGTTTCTTTTCTGGCATTAACAAATCGCTTATAATATTTCTGTGAATTATCGATCTTGCCTAAATCCTTCAACCAATCCTCAAGAGTATGTTCGTAAGAATACTCTTCGGAAAAGTCAGCAAAGGGATCTTCATGATAGAAGGCCGACATCCACTGAATGAATGATCCTTCTCTTATTTCCTGACGTATCAAGCCGTAATTTCTCTGGTCAATATTACGACCGTCATTCAACTCTGTCCCGTCAGAAAGTTTGTAAACAGGTTTGGAGCCTAATATCCTGCAGAATCGATAAAGTGCCGTACGTGCATCGTAGGCGCCAAGACGTTCGCTGTTTTCCTCACTTTTAAAATCGAAACAACGATTAGCTTCATTGAGCATTTCATTCCAACCATGCAACTGTGCGAAGTAGCAGAATCGCCCATCGGGCTTGAGGAAATCTTCAAACTCCTTGGCTATTTGGTCATCACTGAGACGTTGGCAATCCTTAAGACGCTCTGCGAGGAGGTCGCCTACTCCTATTGGGGTGTAAGCATATCGCAAGTCAAAAGCTGCCTCTCGGTCAAGGTTGTACAGCACCTTATATGCAAGAGACTTAGAATAAGGCTGGCCTTGAGTGAGAATTCTCATGCTCTCACATGCCATCTTATCCTCATGACTGTACATCCATGCCAACAAGCGTCCATCAGTAAGGCTATGCCAGTCATCCTCTGTCAGGTCCTCTCTGCCGAAAGTCTTTACGATATCCTTTAATGTCGACGATGGGAAACGGCCCATAAGAGGAATATCCGGATCCAACTCGTAGGCAAGCTTCATGACAGCTATACGCGGATCATAGTCGTCAGTCTTCTCAAAATAAGAACGTAGACGGCCAACATCACACTTTGTATGGGTCTCAACATACAGGAACAAATTATCATTAGGATTCGTGAGCAGCATACCGTACTCTTCTGGGTAAGTAAGTAACGATACAGCTATACTATGTATATCGTCACAGATATTACCTTTCAAGTCCGTATAAGGATATGTTGGTTCCATGACGTATATGGCAGCCATAAGTCCGGCATGCTGGTCAACGGGATATCTGTTGACGATAATATCTTTTATTATGGTGCTAAGTTTTGTGTTGCCACAAGACTCAAGCCAATTTCCTATACGACCATTATATAGATATCCTATAGCAAGTTTCTCATTCTCAATGAGAAGGGGAACAAGCTCATGGATATTATCTGCAACGAGGTTACGGTCAGGGTCGACTAAGAAGGACTTGTATTTCAGGAATGGCGATGAGATATCCACTGTTGGGCTCTCACCAAGGAACCACTTCTCCACTTCGTCGTATCCCCACCGGTTAAGCGGATTAACTGAAGTAAGCCCCTGCACAATCATCTTCACTCTATCGGGGAGTTCATTCAGTCGTGGGAGCCTGCCCTCATTTTTCTGACGCATCATCACGCGCTCATTATTGCTCATGGGATTCCCATCAAGCCAGAGTGCCATAAGAGTTATACCAAGAGAATAGAAATCGGCAGCTGGTGTTATCTCCACTACTCCATCTATAACGTCTGAATACATCTCCGGAGCTGCATAAAGTGGAGTTCTTGCCTGAGTTGTGCGATGCGACTTACCGTCTTTCTCTAACAGGCTTGATATTCCGAAATCTCCGAGAACGAGCTCTGTATGCTCATCGTCACGGAAAAAGAAATTGCTCGGTTTTACATCCTTATGAAGAACATCGTTGTTGTGACAGAATGCAAGGGCCGCAGCACCCTGAAGGGCAATCCTGCGGAACTTGTCCATATCGCCGTTAAGGTGATAATTACTAAGGTTACCACCACGTAAATACTCCATCAGTTCATAAGAACGATGCTTGCCATCGACGTATGTCTTTCCATAATCCAGAAGACTGACCACCATCTCGAAATTAAAATTATAGATGGTCTGGAGCAATTTCTTATTTACGTCGAAGTTTGGATAATATACCTTTAAGACATATTCTTTCCCGTCCTTACTAACGAGGAATACCTGTGCCTCACCAGAATTGTCGCTGAGACATTTCAGATTACGATATCTCTCTCCTTTTAATATGAAGTAATCCCCGTCAGCTACTAACACTTCGTCTCCTGAAGAAGCCATTGGCGTAGCAGGACGCATAGTCTTTGCTTCGAAAGGAGTATCATCAGGGCGAACTGTAACATCATCAGGGCGACCGGTAATATTAGCAGGGCGCGCTGTAATATCAGCGGGGCGGCCAGTAATATCTGCAGGACGCATTGTACTATCTGCAGGACGCATTGTCGTATCTACATTAGCGTCATCTATGCCCTGGTTTGTGTTGCCAGGTATTGTTGGTTTCAATGTACTCATTATTTATCGTCTTTAATTTCTTGTCTTGAATTCTTGCCGAGGACTATCCACTTCCCCCCCATCTGGGGCTTAGCGCATCCACATGGACTTGAATGCAAGGCATGTTTGAAATTACACTCCCACGCCAGTCTGACACCTTGAGGCTTGCATGCCATAGCATAATTACGAACCTTTGCAGGTTGTGGCTGTGGTACCTGAGCCATTTTCTCCAATAGAGATGTAAGACGATTCACGCAATCATTCTTCCTATTGTCCAGTTCTGCCTTAGGCACACGCTTCGACGGTTTTTCCACAATAGCAGCAGCAACTCCTTTATCTTGTGCAAGAAGAGATAATACGCGCTCTCTCAACTTATTATTCAGTTGCTCCCTGACTTGATCCTTTTCACTGGAATATGGCAACTGCATGTCAAGCTCCTGCAATTCTTTTGCCAGAGCCTGCATCTCTATATATTCTGGGGTCTTCTGCAGTTCCTTCAACAATTGACGAGCTTCTTCTGTCAATGCCGTTCCGCACTGCTTACAGAACGAGAAGTCGTTTAGAGTGTTACACACAGGACAAACTATCCCTCCTCTCGGACTACCACACTCAGGACAGAATGCTTCTTGTCCTGAGAGTCGTGCTCCGCAGAAAGAGCATACATCTGTACGGATATAGTGGTGGCATGTCTCGCAGAAATCAGCGTCTGGGTCAAGTTCTGCACCACAGTTAGGACAACTGACTTTACCTAATGGTTTACCACAAGTGGCACAAAACAGTGCGTCGGGCTCATTGACAGTTCCACAATAAGGGCACTGTACTCCAGCGGCTGTATTGTATTGAACAGCCTGAGCCTGCCACTGATTTGCATCAGTCCTTGTCATGGTCATTTCATCTCGCTGAAGTTCTTGTACTCCGCGATTTGTTTTTTCAGGGTTAAGGGTAATATCGCTCATAATAAAAACACGTGTTACTATATTCTTTGGTGCAAAGTTAATAAAAAATTCCTAAATGAAACAAAAAAACCGCCGTAAATTTTCATTTACGACGGCAATTTATATGAAAATTGGGTTAAATTACCACAAATCGAGCCTATCAGTCTTAGGAATAAACATTTTATCACCTTCTTTTATACCAAATGCTTCATACCATGCATCAATGTGAGGAAGAGCGCCATTCACACGCCAACGTCCAAGTGAGTGAGGATCGCTCTTTGTCCGATTTCTGATTTCCTCTTCTGTAATATTTCCCGCCCACACTCCAGCGTATGCGTGGAAGAATCGCTGATCAGCAGTCAGTCCGTCCTTCTCGCCAAGAGGCTGTCGCTTCGTTGCATTCTTGTAAGCGGCCCAGGCCACCTGAAGTCCGCCATGATCGGCAAGATTCTCTCCAAGCGTCAGGCGTCCGTTGCCCTTAAGGTCAGGAAGCACGTTGATGGCTGAGAAGAAATCTGCGTATCTGTCAGTGCGCTCTGTAAAGTTCTTTCCGTCTGCCTCAGTCCACCAGTCATGCATATTGCCATCCTTGTCAAAACGACGTCCCTGATCGTCAAATCCATGTGTCATCTCATGTCCGATGACCACACCGATGGCTCCATAGTTGAAGGCATCGTCAGCATTCATGTCGAAGAAGGGATATTGTAGAATACCTGCTGGGAAGCATATCTCGTTAGTGGTAGGGTTATAATATGCATTCACTGTCTGTGGTGTCATGTGCCAGTCATCGCGATCTACCGGTTTGCCTACAGTATGCTCTATGCGCCATGCAAGCCAGAACTTAGAGCATTCCTCCATGTTTTCGTAAAAAGATTTAGCAGGGTCAATATTCAGTTTCGACAGATCAGTCCACTTGTCAGGATATCCGACTTTCACATAAAATGTATTAAGTTTCAAGAGAGCATTCACCTTTGTAGAATCATCCATCCAGTCCTGTGCTGCAATACGCTCTCCAAGAGCTATCTGTAGGTTCTTTACGAGAGTTATCATGCGCTGCTTTGCTGCCTCAGGGAAATATTTCTCTGCATAGATCTTGCCTAATGCCTCTCCCATAACACGCTCTACCTGACTGGTACTGCGCTTCCAGAGTGGATGATTCTCCTTACGGCCAGAGCGTATCTTTCCATTGAAGTCAAAACTCTCGGCAACAGTAGCATCGCTGAGATAGTTGGCAGCAGATGAGATAATACCCCACTCCATCACATCGCGATATTCAGCAGGCTTGATTGTCTCCACGAGCTTGTCAGCTCCCTCAAGGAATGCCGGCTGGCCTACAACCATCTCCTGCAGGTACTTCGTATCCACCCCACGGGCATTCATAACCTTCACAAGTGGAAGATTAGGATACTTTGTCTCAAACTCCTTAAGAGTCATCTTGTTGTAGTTGGCTTCTGGGTCACGAAGCTCAGTGCGCGACTTTGACACCTTAGCGAGAGCGGTCTCAATCTTCATGATGTTCTTCATCTTCTTGGTAGCAGAACCTTTACTGAAGCCGAAAAGCTGGAACATCTTGACAATATGCTTCTTAAATGCCTCACGGATATCTGCCGTAGCCTTGTCGTTGTCGAGATAATATTCCTTCTGACCGAGTGACAGTCCACCTTGATATACATTCAGGATATTCTGAGTTGCATTCTTGTCATCAGCGCCAAAGCCACTATAGAAGAACTCCTGTTCACCATAAGGAGCAAGCTCCAGTTGGATGTCGAGAAGCTGCTTGTTAGTCTTTGCAGCCTCAAGCCGCTTGATGAGAGGCATCACAGGAGCTACACCTTCCTTATTCCGGCGGTCGATATCCATCGCCAGTTTGTAGAGGTCGCTCAGTTTCTGCTCGATAGTGCCCTTCTCATAGGTATTGATCTGAAGCTCCTTCAGAATACCGTTGATACGTTTGTCATTTTCCTCCTGCAGTCGGTCGAAGCTTCCGTAGCGGGAGTAAGCAGCAGGTAGCGGATTAGCCTTCATCCATCCGCCACAGGCATACTCGTAGAAGTCATCACCAGGTCGGACATTCTTGTTGAAATCAGACTGATTAAGACCAGATCCGAGTTCTGTCTGCGCCATTGTCATCATTGAGACCGATGCAATTGCAATCATTGTTACAATTCTTTTCATACGTTTAACTATTTATTATTAGTAATTGATTCGAGTTCCTCGCTGAGTTTTTCCCACCGTTCCACTTCTTCGTCGAGAGTCTGCTTCGTCTGTGTGTATTCAGTGACAAGCACCATATCAGATGCGTTCTCCGGCTTCATCAGCAGCTCATCGAGCTCTTTCAGGCGTTCCTCCATTTTCTCAATCTTTGACTCCGACTCCTTGACAGCCTTCTCTGCACGGTTCTTACGCTTCTGCTGTTCCTTATGCTCTGCATAGCTCATCGCCTTGCTTATTGTCTGCTGTGATCCTGCAGGAAGATCGTCAGATATTCCCAGGCTGGGAACATTTTGTTCCCTTCGTGGGAATTTTTGAGTCCCAAGCTGGGAATTTTCCCCTTCTCTGCCGAGCTCATTCAGTTCGCTTATTCTCTTTGTCTGAAGGAAGTCGTAGATGCCTCCAAGATGCTCGCGCACTTTTCCGCCTCCAAACTCATATACCTTCGTCACCAGTCCGTCCAGGAACTCACGGTCGTGACTCACCACTATCGCCGTTCCGTCAAAGGCCTTGATGGCTTCCTTGAGTACATCCTTCGAAGGCATGTCAAGATGGTTGGTGGGCTCATCGAGAATCAGTAGATTGACGGGTTCGAGCAGCAGGCGAATCATCGCAAGCCGGCTGCGCTCGCCTCCACTGAGCACCTTTACTCTCTTCTCCGAAGCCTCACCGCCAAACATAAAGGCTCCGAGGATATCATTGATGCGCAGACGGACATCTCCCTTGGCCACATTGTCGATAGTCTGCAGAACCGTAAGGTTCTCATCGAGCAGCTGAGCCTGATTCTGGGCAAAATATCCTATCTGGATGTTATGGCCGATCTTCAGTTCTCCCGTATATGGTATCTCGCCCATGATGCATTTCACGAGAGTAGACTTTCCTTCACCGTTCTTTCCGACAAATGCCACTTTCTCACCTCGCTTTATCGTAAGCGTCACATGATCGAAGACGGTATGGGCCCCATAGTCCTTTCTGACATCATCGCAGATGACGGGATAGTCACCGCTTCGCAGACAGGGAGGAAACTTCAGATGCATAGCAGAGTTGTCTACCTCGTCAATCTCTATCGGCACTACCTTCTCCAGCTGTTTTATCTTCTGCTGCACCTGTACGGCCTTGGAAGCCTTATAGCGGAAGCGCTCGATAAAGTCCTTCATCTCTGCCACTTCCTTCTGCTGGTTCTCGTAGGCTCTCAGCTGTTGCTCGCGACGCTCCTTGCGCAGGACTGTGTATTCATTGTATTTCACCTTATAGTCGATTACGCGTCCGCAGGATATTTCCAGCGTGCGGTTCGACACATTATTGATAAAGGCACGGTCATGACTTACGAGCACTACAGCACTCGAGCTCTGGGCCAGGAATTGTTCCAGCCACTGTATGCTCTCGATGTCAAGATGGTTTGTCGGCTCGTCGAGCAACAGCACATCGGGCTTCTGTAGCAATATCTTTGCCAGTTCGATACGCATGCGCCATCCTCCTGAGAATTCCGACGTAGGGCGGTCGAAGTCAGAGCGCAGGAATCCGAGACCGGTAAGCGTCCGCTCTATCTCTGCCTCGTAGTTCTCTGCACCCATCATCAGATAGCGGTCGTGCTCTGTCGTGTATTTCTCTATCAGGGCGAGATATCCCTCGCTCTCGTAGTCTGTACGTTCAGATAGCTCCTGGTTCATCCTGTCGAGGCGCTCCTTCATCCTTGTGATATCGGCAAAAGCCTTCTGAGCCTCCTGACGTACGGTAGTGTCGTCTTGAAGGATCATCACCTGAGGCAGATAGCCGATACGACAGTCTGTGGGCACGCTCACGCTTCCTGCTGTCGGTTTCTGCTGTCCACAAAGGATCTTCAGCATCGTCGACTTTCCGGCACCGTTCTTGCCCACAAGGGCAATACGGTCTTTGTCATTGATCACAAAACTCGCATCAACGAACAGCGGCTTTACGCCAAACTCCACTTTCAGTCCCTCTACTGATATCATCGCTTGTCAACAAACTTATAGTTCTTATACCTTTCAGCCGGAAACCTCAGTATCTCGTCTGTAATTCCACCCGACCTGAAGTCGGAGACCTTTATCGTAGTCCATATAAATGCAATCTTAATCCGAAGCCTGATGGGTTCGTACGACTGCCTTTTCACGAGTGCCTGCACCTCCTTGATGCCTTTCACGCCCTTCTTTGCCTTGAGTGTCAGCATTAGTCCTTCCTCGTGGTTGGCAATGGAATAGTTGAAATTCTCAGGCACGAACTTGAACTTCGAAGAATACTTGTCCGACTTATTGTTCCTCGCTGAATGGATCTCAACCTCATTCTTCTTCTTTCTCTTGACGGTGTAGACGGTAACGCCATCATTCCATGAGTTCATCTTGGCATCCTCAAACTTGCTCTTCTTGCCTTTATACCATATCGTACCGCTGGTCTTGTATATGCCAGTGATATTTACATCATAGTGGAGTGTTGCACCTTGTTCACCGAAGACCAGCTCGTAAGCATGGTTGAAGATTCTCTTTGCCTGTCTCTCGTTTGCACTCTCTTCAGCGCTTACGTATGCCGTTGCAGAGAGCATCGTCGCCATCAATAATAATATCCTAATTTTCATTTTTTCCGATTTCAGGGTGCAAAAGTACACATTTCTAATGGATTATCAATGAATTTTCAGCATAAATTAACGATTAAGGTTTGTATTTACGGCAACTTTTTGTAACTTTGCCACGTCAAAAGTAAAAAAAGGGTATGAAAGATAAGAAATATAATCATTCGTTCGCACGAAGGCTGACGCGATGGGTGATAATTGTGCTGCTGATAATGATGGCTGCCCTTAGCTATCTCATCTATGCAACATTAACGTCGGTCTTTGTAGAAGTCTGCGGCAACACATCCTATAGTAACATGAGGCTGACTGGGGAAATCATCAGCAACCAAATGAACGAAGTAGGCGTTGCCGTAAAGAACAATATTTTCGATATTGAGCGGAACCTCGGCAAGCCCGACGAGATGCAGCACATAGTAGAGCGTATCGTATCACAAAACCCAAATATCCGCAGTTGCGGCATCAGCTTTATCGCCAACTATTATCCCAATAAAGGACGCGCCTGGTGTCCGTATGCCAGAAGAGTAGACAGCCTGAAAATTGTGAATGAGACCAATAGTATCGCGACAAACAATTACCTCGAGGCGGAATGGTTCAAGGAAGCCGTTGCCAAGGATTCGGTATATTGGTCAAAGCCTTTCTTCGACAGTCATTATACCAACACTGCATTGGCGGCCTACATGCATCCCGTCCACGACAAAGATGGCAGACTTGTGGCCATTATCGGGGCAGATCTGTCAATCGAGTTTATGACAAATCTCCTTGAAAAACAAGATAAGGAATCAACAGAAAACAGTTTTATAATCATATCCCAAAGCTTCCTACTTGCCAACGACGGAACCTTCATCACCCACCCTGAGAAAAAGAGGATACTCAGGGGCAACTTCTTCGACCATCTCAGAGACGCAGACAATCCGGGCCTGACTCAGCAGGTCATCAAAAGCATGAGAGATGGGGAAAAAAGCCATTACGAGACAGATAAAATCATCCTGATGGACAGAGAGAGAAGCTATCTCTTCTATACCAGTATAAAGGATACTGACTGGATACTGACAGTAAGCATGCCAACCATTTCCCTTGACCTTATGGGTATCGTTGTAGGCATTATGGCGCTGTTCATCATCTCAGTGATACTGATGGTGACTTTCTTCGTAATCCAGCTCGCCATCAAGCACATGTCGAAACCTCTGAAACAGCTTGCCACCACTGCCGACGGTATTGCCTGCGGGCAGCTGGATGCCGACCTGCCCAGCATCGAGAGCCACGACGAGATACACATGCTGCGCGACTCATTCGAGAATATGCAGAACTCCCTTGCCCGCTACATAGAAGAGCTGAAGGCGACAACAGCCGAGAAAGCCTCTATTGAGAGTGAGCTGAAGATTGCCCACGACATACAGATGTCGATGCTGCCGAAGACCTATCCTGCCTTCCCCGACCGCAGTGATGTTGACATCTACGGACAATTGACACCGGCAAAAGCCGTCGGTGGCGACCTCTACGACTTCTTTATCCGCGACGACAAGCTCTTCTTCTGCATAGGCGACGTATCGGGCAAAGGTGTACCCGCATCGCTGGTGATGGCAGTCACAAGGTCGCTATTCCGCAATATCTCTGCATATACGCAGGAGACGGAACAGATAGCTATGGCGCTGAACGATTCACTGAGCAACAACAACGAGACGAACATGTTCGTAACACTCTTCATCGGAGTACTCGACCTTACCTCAGGCCACCTGAGCTATTCCAACGCAGCTCACAACCCACCGCTGCTGCTTGCAGGAGAACAGGTGAGCCTACTACCATGCGATGCTAACATCCCTGCAGGAGTGATATACAGCTGGGAATATACGGAGCAGCACATCCAGCTTAATGGCGGCGACACTATATTCCTATATACCGACGGACTTAACGAGGCTGAGGACATCAACCGCAATCAGTTCGGTATGGATCGAGTATTGCAGGTGGGCAAGACCAGCATTAACAATCCCGCCAATCTCATCAAGGCGATGACAACTGCAGTACAACTCTTCGTAGGCGAGGCCGAGCAGAGCGACGACCTCACAATGCTTGCAATTCAATATAAACAACAATAAAAAATGTTTCACGATGATAGATAAATACGTAGGCTTGGCCATAACGATAACGTTGATTGCAATGATACTTTGGGTGGCATCGCTGTTCCTGCCATTCTTCGGATTCATACACAAGCGGTTCAAGGGACTGCTCGTAGGATGCATAGTCCAGCCGATCTTATTAGTTATAATATGTATCGTATCCATCTTCGTATTCCTAATATACATGGGCTTCGATACGAAGAAATATCGCCAGTCGGCGATTGTCACAATCTGTCATGTAGAAAATGACAGCACACAAAAGAAGACATACATGTATATAGGCAGTGACGACATATGCTTTGCGGAGAGTGGAAATCTGGAAAAAGACTACAACCCAATAATCTATAACATAAATCATGATATATCTCTCTTTGACGTTATATACAGGGACTCTACAACAATCACAATCGACGACTGCTACAAAGTTAAGTTCGACCTTAAGAACCGCCGTGCCGTTGCCACAAAATACGAAGACACGATTGAAGTGGCGAGCATCGACTGGGAAAAGGTAGATGCATATTTCCAGAATAAGAAATCAAAGTGATATGGACAATAAAATATTCTCTCAACTCATCTCACAGCAACTCGGGTTGAAGCTCCAGGCTGTGAGCAACACACTCGCGCTACTCGACGAGGGCTGCACCATCCCGTTCATCTCGCGCTACCGCAAGGAGCGCACTGGCGGACTCGACGAGGTGCAGATAGCAGCCATCAGCGACGGCTACGAACGTCTGAAAGATATCGGCAAGCGCAAGGAGACTGTGGTGAAGACCATAACTGAGCTCGGTAAGATGACCGACAAGCTACGGGATAGAATCGAGGCCTGCTGGGATTCTACAGAATTAGAGGATATCTACCTGCCGTACAAGCCCAAGCGACGTACGAGGGCACAGATTGCCCGCGAGCAGGGGCTTGAGCCACTTGCCAACCTGATTATGCTACAGCGGGAGCGTGACCCAGAGCATGCTGCTGAGCGATTCGTCAAAGGCGACGTGAAGGATGCAGAGGCAGCCATCAGAGGAGCACAGGACATCATAGCTGAGACAGTGAGTGAAGATGAGCGCAACCGACTGCAATTACGTGGTGCATTCCGCAGGCAAGCAGTCATATCATCAAAGGTTGTAAAGGCAAAGGCAGAAAGCGATGAAGCAGCAAAATACTCCGACTATTTCGACTGGCAGGAGCCCCTCAAGCGATGCTCGTCTCACAGACTGCTCGCAATGCGGCGAGGTGAGAGCGAAGGATTTCTACGCATCAGCATATCTCCCGACGATGAAGAATGCATCGAGCGCCTGCAGAAACATTATGTATATGGCAACACTCCTTGTGGGAAACTCATAGCAGAAGCAGTAGAAGACAGCTATAAGCGGCTTCTCAAGCCGTCGATAGAGACAGAGTTTGCAGCCCTCAGTAAAGAGAAGGCTGACGAAGAGGCTATTCACGTGTTTGCGGAGAATCTGCGACAACTGCTGCTCGGAGCACCGCTGGGACAGAAGAGAGTGATGGGCATCGACCCAGGATTCCGTACTGGTTGCAAGGTCGTATGTCTCGATGCTCAAGGCAATCTGCTGTATCACGAGGCCATATTCCCCCACCCTCCTGTCAACAAGCGTATGGAATCGGCTATGGCCATCAAGAAGATGATAAGCAAGTATCAGATAGAGGCAGTCTCTATCGGTAACGGCACAGCTTCGCGTGAGACTAACGATTTCATTCGTGACGTGCTCTCCGGACATTATGACGTGCCGTCGTCAGGAAAGACGGGAGTACACGCTACTAGCATCATTCCTCAGGTATTCACAGTCTCTGAGGATGGGGCATCTGTCTATTCCGCATCCAAGATTGCACGTGACGAATTCCCTGATGAAGATGTAACAGTTCGTGGAGCCGTCTCCATAGGCCGCAGGCTTATGGACCCTCTGGCGGAACTCGTCAAGATCGACCCCAAGAGCATCGGTGTAGGTCAGTATCAGCACGATGTAGACCAGACAAAGCTTAAGCACTCGCTCGACCAGACTGTGGAGAGTTGCGTTAATAATGTCGGAGTGAATCTCAATACAGCATCGCAGCATCTGCTGATGTACGTCAGCGGTCTCGGACCTGTTCTCGCGAAGAATATCGTAGATTACCGCAGGGATAACGGAGCCTTCACCAGCAGGGCACAACTGAAGAAAGTTCCGCGACTCGGTCCTGCAGCCTTCCAGCAGTGTGCTGGATTCCTGCGCATACAAGGGGCCAAGAACCCTCTCGACAACTCTGCCGTTCATCCGGAGAGCTATGCCATCGTTGAACAGATGGCAAAAGATCAGAACTGTAGCGTCGCTGACCTTATAAATAATAAGGATAAGCGCGAAGCTATCGACATAAGGAAATATGTTACCGACGATGTGGGCATCCCGACCCTCACGGACATCATCAAAGAACTTGAGAAACCAGGACGTGACCCGCGTGAACAGATTGAGGAATTTGAGTTCGACCCGCGTGTCAACACAATAGACGACCTTATCGAAGGGATGGAACTTCCGGGCATTGTGACGAACATCACAAACTTTGGTGCATTCGTCGATATCGGGGTGCATCAGGACGGTCTTGTGCACATCTCTCAGATAGCCAACCGCCGTATAGCCCATCCGACAGACGTCGTAAAACTGCATCAGCATGTGCGCGTAAGAGTGATAGATGTCGACCGCCGCCGCAACCGCATATCACTAAGTATGAGAGGCTTGTAAGCCCCTCATACTCGTCTGTGATTATCATACTATCTTCTCTTTTATCACCCTGCTTACAAGACTTGCAGTATTTTTCGCCCCGTACTTAGCCAGCAGTCGCTTCCGATACCAGTTTACCGTCTCGATGCTCAGATGCAACTGCTCGGCAATCTCCGAATTGGTACATCCGTTACACAGCAGTCGCAGAATATTCTTCTCCACATTGGTCAGTACTACCGCTTTGTCGTTTCCCTGCTTGATTATCTCCTCCACTTTCTTGCTGAGAAAGCGCCTCCCCTGCCACACTTCGATAATGGCATTAACAAGTTCCTCCACAGGTGCACTCTTCAGCACGTACCCATGCACCCCGCTATCGAGCATGCGCTGTATGACGCAGTACTCGTCATGAACAGTAAGTGCCACGATCTTTATCTTAGGATATTCCTTCAGTGCCCATTGGCAGAACTCCGTCCCCTCACCATCGGGCATAGAGATGTCAAGCAGCAGCACGTCGGGTCGTCGTTCAGACAGTACAGCTCGACATTCGCTGAGAGTGGTGAAGCTACGGCTTACGTGCACCGTCTCCCTGTGGTTGATGAGATCTGTTAGTCCCTCGTTAAACATCGTGTGATTGTCCACGATATACACGTCTATTCGATATTTCGTCATAGCGGCAGGATTATATTGATTTCCGTTCCATCGTTCTCGCTTGTGATGACGCACATCTCACCGCTGAATGGTTCTATCCTCTCGCGGATGTTCTGCAGCCCCATCCCGCTGCTGTTGCCTTCTGTCATTCCCTTTCCGTCGTCGCTTACTGTCAGCACAATACTCTTCTCATCCTCAATTAGTTGAATGTCAATACGGCTGGCATCAGCATGCTTCACTGCATTGTTCACCATCTCGTACGCACATCGGTAAAGCACCAACTCACGGTCTTTGTCGAGACGTATGTCTCCGACTGCCTGGAATCGTGTCATAGGCACCGAGATGGCAAAGTCGTGTAGGGCCGATACAAGTCCGTTGCGCAGCAGTTCCTCCGGCATCAGATGGTGCGACACGCGGCGCAACTCTGTATGTGTGGCGTCCAAAAGGGGCAACACCTCGTCGGGCTGATCACTCTGACCGATTTTCTGTTTGTATTCCTCCATCTTCAGTCGCAACAGAGACAGCATCCCCCCAAGCGAGTCGTGAAGGTCGCGGGCGAGTATCCTGCGCTCCTTGGTCTCAGTCTCCAGAGCCACCTTTGCTGCCAGCAATGCTTTCTGTCTTCGATGGGCCTGATGACGGTATACGAGCACCACTATCAGCATCACTATCAACACAGCGGCAGCTATCAAGCTCCAGTTATAGTACACTTGTGCGCGATTCATCAGAGCGATCTGCTCCTCCTTCTTCTCCGTCTCGTAGAGCACTTCCATCTGCGACAGTGCGCTCTGGTAGTTCTCTGTGGCGAATCGTTCCATCATCCTCACCACCTTATTTATATATACCCGCGCGTTGGCCTTGTCGCCAAGCTCCACGTATATCTGTGCTATCATGTCGTAGCAGCTCACGTCGCTGTATGTAGCCTCGTCATCGTTTTCATGCACCGACTTCAAGGCGTATCTGAGAGCCTCCTCCCATTTGTTCTCGTCAATTGCGACGAGAGCAGCAGCAGCGTTGATGTCGGCATGTGTCTCAAACATCAGCTCGTCGCTGTCGAGTGAAAGAGCCTCCACAGCATAACTGCGAGCCTTAGCCAGATCTTTATGTCCGCTGATAAGATGTATCTTCACCATCGATGCGAGCACTTCGGGATAGTCGCCCACCTCCTCGGCACGATGGCTCTTGTAGTATTGATATGCTGGCATCACGGTCTGCAAAGCCTTGTCGTAATCGTCTTCGCTGATGTATATCTTCACCAGTCCCTTTCTCGGCAGCACCATCAGTAGCGAGTCGCCTGAGGCTTCGCCCGTCTCTATGGCCTTGAGATATTCCTGCTCCGCCTTCTCGTTGTTGCCCATCGTGAGCCATAGTTCGGCCACGTTGTGATGCAATATTGTCTGCGACTCCAGCCAGCTGTGCTTCTCGAAGATGGGCAGCGCCTTCTGGTAATACTCTATAGCGAGCAGGGCTTTGTCCTGCATATTATATAGATTGCCGAGCGCCCCGTATAGCTGAGAGAGGTTATCGTCAATGTCGCTCTCCTTGTACCGCTTATCGCCACGCATGGAGTCGGTGACGGCGAGTGCCCAGAGGAAGTAGCGCTCTGCAGCGTCGTATTGCTCCTTGCCATAGTTCTGAAGCCCGAGGTGGTAGAGGGCGTTCTCCCGCATGTTAAGGGCGTTAATCCTGTAGGTCTGTGCCAGCATCTCGCGGCAGTAGCGTTCGTGCTTCTCTGAGTTCTTGCCAAGTGTACCGCGCACTATGGTGTAGTAGCAGTCCATACGTTCTCTGTCTGTCAAGTCTTTACGCTGTCGTAATACCTGCTCGGCAGAGTCCACTTTCGCATTGCGGTGGTCTGTATATGCAGATACAGACAGGCTGAGCATCAGATAAGCCAGAGTGAGAACTTTCCTAAGATATTTATCAGTTATTACCATATCAACGGCAAAGATACACAAATCCTGCGATATTCACCACCCAAAAGGGTGGAAA
>DGTJ01000051.1:38603-49205 GCA_002393725.1 Prevotella sp. UBA4339
TTTCCACCCTTTTGGGTGGTGAATAGACGGAAATAATTCATTATCTTTGGAGCAAATATTTACTTTAAACACTATCGATATGAATGCAAAGAGACTATTTTTTGCCCTCGCACTCATCCTCGCGATGAGCACCGGAGCCGACGCACAGGGCTGGCTCAACAGACTTAAGGACAAAGCCGTAGAAAAGGTAAAATCCAAGGTGGAAAACAAGGTTGAGAATGCCGTAGGCGACAAGATGGACGACGTGCTCGACGGCAAGAAGTCAAAGAATAGCAAGAAGTCGAAGAACGATGATGCAGACTACAACGATGCAGAATCTGCAGATAACACTCCAGATGCCCAGAACCAGAAGAGCGACTTCGTTCGTGGTAGCGTGATCCTCTTTGAGGATGACTTCGCTGGTGAGCAGATGGGAGAGTTCCCCTCAAAGTGGGATATCAGCGACGGTAGTCTGGAGGTGGCTTCCGTCAACGGCAAGAAGTATGCGCACAGCAATGCTTCAGGAGGTACTACATTCTCTCCTCTGATGGAGAACATGAAGTCTTATCTGCCTGATGTCTTCACCCTCGAGTGGGAAGAGTTTATGTGCAAGCCTGGTGATATACCCCAGATGAATTGGCATATCTACTTCTATCAAGGTGACGACGAGATTGCAAATATCTATAAGATGTTCCGCCCTTGGTCTCCGGATGCTTACGGCAACTATTCATTTAAGAAGGGTGGCGGTGCTTCAGGTGATGTGACTGGCGATTTGCAATGGGATGATTTGCAGAAATGTGTTAAATATGGACAGTGGAACCATTTTGCTATCTCGTTCAACAAGCGTGCTTTCAAATACTATATCAATGGTCAGCGTGTCATCAATCTGCCGAATGTGGCTGCTCCAAGCCGTTTCGAATTCCGTGTTCAGGATGATTACCCATATCGTGGCATTGGTCATGTGATTCTCGCCAAGGGTGCTGCTGACCTCTATCAGCGTCAGACCACCGATCTCTCTGCCGTTGAGAAGGCTATTGCCGAGACGGGTAAGTTCGTCACCAACAACATCCTCTTCGAGACGGGCAAGGCTACTCTGAAGCCTGAGTCGATGGCCGAGATCCAGAAGGTGGCCGACTATATGAAGAAGAACCCGACGGCTCGCTTCGAGGTGCAGGGACATACCGACAATCAGGGCTCCGACAAGATCAACGACCCGCTCTCACAGCAGCGCGCCGAGGCTGTCATAAAGGCTCTCGAAGGCTTGGGCTGCGATCCGTTCAACATGCGTGCCGTAGGCAAGGGCTCTCACGAACCCGTCGCAGACAACAAGACCGACGAGGGTCGCGCGAAGAACCGCCGAGTGGAGTTCATCAAGAAATAAATAAGAAAATGATAAATTTCTGCTGTGGCCTGCTCTCACGATTGGGTAGCGCCACAGCTATTTTATTGCTGGGATCAGGGAGAACGGCGCCTGCTCAATTACCGAAGAGCAGCGTGACAAGCATCGGTATTGTCAGCATAGACAGAAGGGTCGTAACAAATGTCACTTCGGTTATCATCGTCGTATCCTTCTCGTATTTCAGACAGAGTATCGTGCCGTAGGTAGCTACAGGCATCGCTATGACGAGCGTGTTGATGTTAACTACAAACGACGAGAATCCCAGCGCCATCATCGCGAAATGCACTCCTACCGGAAGGATTATAAGCCGAAGCATACTCGTGACATACACCGTAGCATTGCCCATCATCGTGCGCAGTGAGAGATGCGACATCGACGAGCCGATAATCAGCAGAGCTGCTGGAACGGTGATATTGCCCAGCATGGTGAGTGGCTGACTCACCGCCTGTGGGATATTGTCTATCTGGAAGGCTACGATAGCCATCGTCAGATAGGCTGCGAGCATCGGAGTGCTGTAGAGCACCTTCTTCTCGAACCGCTCCTTGCCCACGTTCGCCCCAGTGATCAGTATCGTACCTATGGTGAAGACAGCGAATGTATTGACCACATTCAGCACAGCGGCATAGAACACAGCCTCGTGGCCGAAGATGGAAGCTACGACGGGATAGCCCATGAAGCCCACATTGCCAAAGAGGAGGGCGAAGCCAATAGGCCCCTCGTCGCTCTTCTCCTTAGTAAGATAACGGGGCAGGAGGAATCCTGCAACAGAAAGGAGCAGATACGTAAGCGTGCTTATGAGCAATAGCGGGAGTATGAACCGTCTGTCGGGCAGGTCGCCTGTCATCGACGATGATAGTATCAGAGCCGGACAGGTGATATTGATTACCAGTCTCGACAGTTGCCTGTCGAAGTCGCCTCCGAGATATCCTAACTTGCCCGCGATGTATCCTACAACCACGAGGGCAAAGAGTGACGTCATCACTACTATCATACTATGCAGAACAATTTATACATAACATAGTGAGGTCGTCGCTTTGTTCAGCGTCCCCCACATGGACTTCGATAGCCGACTTCATCAGCTCAACGGCAGAGCGGGCATCGCGGAAGGGCTGGGAAGCCAAGACTTCCAGGATTCTGTCGTCACCGAACTGCTGCTGGCTGCTGTTTTCAGCTTCCGACAGTCCGTCAGTATAGAGGAACAGCGGCCTGCCTTTGATGCCACTAAGGCTCTGGCCTGTGAACTCCAGCTCCGGCCACAGTCCGATAGGCGCGTTCGGCTCTAAGTCCATATATTGCAGCGCGGCCTGCGACTGCGGGCTGAGCTGTCGGTCGAGAATGACGGGAGGATTGTGGCCGGCATTGCAGAAGTAGAGCATGTCGGCCTTGAGGTCTATCTCCGCAATGAACATCGTGCAGAACATGCCGTTCTCATTATTCTCCGACACTGCCTCATTGAGCTTTGTGGCGATATGCTCCGGCGGTAATCCCTCCTTAGCCACCATTCGGAACATGTTGATGACCACCGACATGAAGAGCGATGCCGGTATTCCCTTGCCCGATACGTCGCCGATGCAGAAATAGAGCTTGTCGTCGTTGAGGAAGAAGTCGTAGAGGTCGCCTCCTACCTCCTTTGCCGACTCCAGACTGGCAAATATGTCAATGTCGCTGCGCTCTGGGAACGGTGGGAACGTGCTCGGCACCATACCCATCTGGATGCTTCTTGCAATGCGCAGCTCACTCTCTATGCGCTCCTTGGCGGCTGTAGTCTCCTCCAGCTTGTCGTAGGCCGTCTTCAGGTTGGTATTGGCCTCTGTGAGCTGGGAGTTGATCTGTTTCAGCTGCTGCTCATGCCTGACCCTTCGCCAGAGTGTAAACGCCAGTGCGGCGAATACCAGCGCCGCCAGGATGGCAGCCATAGTGAGAAACACCCGCCGTGTCTGCTCAGCACTCTCATGGGCTGCCATTTTCGACTCATATTCGCTGATCTGCAGGTCTTTGTTGTATTTCTCCAGGCTGTCGTTCTTTTGCTTCACCGAGGCATTCTGCAGTTCCACCTCCTTGTTCTTCAGGCTCAGGTCCATGGCCTCACCCTTCAGTCGCTGCTGCTCCAGTTCGCTGGCCATGTTCTCCAGCCTAAGGGCCTGGTTGCGCAGTCTCAGTTCCTTCTGCTCGTTCTCGAGGCGGCTCACGTCCATAGCGCTCGACATCTCCGCCAGCAGGTGGGCATTGCGGCCCGCCTGGATGGAGTCAATCATCCGCTCGTGCTTCCACAGCAGCGAATAGGCATTGCGGTAGTCACCCTTCATATAGTATACGATGCGCTGGAACTCCAGTTGCCCAGTCTCACTTTCGAACTTCCTGGCCTCGTCTATGGCGGCATCATAGTCCTCGTCGAGGATATGCTTCCATATCTCTATCCTGCGGCTATATATATCGTCACGGCCGTATGCTTGCCTCACCCTCTCGCGCTCCTGCCAGACCTTGTTGAAATCGGCCTTCGTCTCTTCCTTAGTGCGGTTCGAGAGTCCCCTTGCCAGCACGAGGCACTTGATGGAGAGGGCGTTCAGGCGGTGCAGAGGATTCAGCCCAGGCTCCTTCATCGCCAGCTCGCAATATTCCAGACACAGCAGTTTGTGCTGAGCCACCATCTCCATCTTCGCCAGTTCAAGCAGGCTCGTGGCAGCACTCTCGCCAGGCAGGTACTCATGCGCAAAGTCGATGGCCTTCTGGAATTCATGCCGCGCGATGGCCGTACTACCCATCTCCATGTAGATGTGGGCCGAGACATGTGTGCTGGTGTACACGCCCCATTTGCTGTTGTGGGCCGAGGCGTGCTCCTGCATCGCCTTGGCAATCTGCATACCTCGGTTGCGGCGGCTCCTGTTGCTCGAGAAAAGGGCCTGATTGCCCCAGGCGCGATAGAACACACGCTCGTCACCAGCCTTTTCTGCCGCCTCCTTCAGACTGTCGGTCACGCTCATGAAGAGATCGTAGTCGTGGCCGGCATACAGTTTGTACATCCTGGCCTGCAGGCGCTTTACTTCGTCGGCAGCAGAACGCTGGGCATGCACCTGCAGAGTCAGCAGGCATAGGGCAAGTAATATCTTACAAAATAGTCTCATCTTCTATGGTCTGTGCTCATTTATGGGTTGATGTTGTCTTAATATGGCTTCCAGCGCCTCAGTCCAGTCCTCATTGTTCTGCGGGCAGAGCGTAAGCATCCCCATTGCTGCGGCAGTCTGTACGTTTCGCGGCCCGTCGTCGACGAAGAGTGTCTCTTCGGCTTCTGCCTGCTGCCCTCTGAGCATCGCCTCGAATATCTCGCGGCGGGGCTTCATCGACTTGCACTCATAGCTCAGGTACATCGCATCGAAATAATGGCCTATGGGATGCCCCTCTCCGTCGAAGTCACCTCCCGCCCACTGCATCATAAAGGGGTTGGTGTTCGACAGCAGGCATACCTTGTATCCCCTTTCGCGAAGGCTCTGGATGGCCTCGAGATTATGTTTCGGGACATACTCCACATACCCGTGCCAAGCCCAGTAACAGTCGTCGGCAGTCAGCTCCCTGCCTACGAGGAGGCTCAATTCTCTCCTGAAGTCCTCAGCCGTTATCCTGCCCGCCTCGAGGTCGCCGAAGATTCCCTTCTGCTCGAAGGCGTCCAGCCGCTGGCGTGCATCATTGAGGCCCAGCGCCTCGAAGCGCCTTACAGCCTGTTCGTAACTCAGTGCGAGCACCACACCGCCCAAGTCGAAGGCTATATTCCTGATGATGTTCATATCCTAATATTTTAAAGTATTCATATTGAGAATAATATTACTCAGGATGCAAAGATACGAAGAATCTACGAGATGAACAAAATTTTTCAGAATTATTCAAAATATAAAAAACATAAAAATATTTTTGTAAAATCAAAAAAATGTACTATCTTTGCAACCAATAAAGCTACATCTAAAATGAATAACAAGAAACAAACTCTTGCTAACCGTCTTAGCCTGCGAATCATGGTAGTGCTGATAGTAATGTCGGTAACTATCATGTCGGCAATCTATTACATCACCAAAGACTCTATGGCACGTGAGGCAGAGTCGCGCTATAATGGCATCATACTCCACGAGAACGAGAAGATAAGAGGAGTGCTGTCTGACGTATATGTGGCTGCTATAAACAATATCAACAGCATAGAGCGCGACATCGACGACCCCGACAAACTGCAGGCCCATCTGGAGCGTATGGTGAGACAGAATATGTATATGTCGAGCTGCAGGCTGATCTTCGAGCCAGACGTCTATCCAGACCGCGGGCACAATTTCGAGATATACGCCTGGCGCGACCCACAGGACGTGGTCAGAGGCAGGCAAATGAACGAGCAGCACCCCGACTTCCTGGCCCACGAGTGGTACAAGGAAGCCTTCGAGAAGTCGGAAGGCAACTGGACCCCACCCTATTACGACCGAGCCGCCTCGCAGCAGCTCACCACCACCTACCTTACACACATCCGCGACCATCAGGGGCGCAAGGTGGGCATGCTGGGAGCTGACGTGTCGTTGGAATGGCTCAGACTGAGGCACAAGAGGATAGACTCCGAGAATCACGAACGCTTCGAGCAAGGCACTGAGGAGAAGTCGTACAGCTTCATTGTAGACAAGGAGGGCAACTACCTGATTCACCCCTTCGAGGAGCGTGTGCTGAGCCAAAGACTGCAGGAAGTGGCAGCCGAGACCCCCGACACCATCGACGACGAGATGGCTCGCAAGATGGCTGAGGGCGAGAGCGGTATCGTAAGATTCAAGAACCATGATAAGTATATATGGCTGTTCTACTCTTATGTGAAATATGTAGAGTGGACTCTGGCTATCGTCGTTCCCGACGAGATCATCAACCACAGCGGCAACATGCTGTCATCAGTCATCCTGGGAGTATTCTTCATCGGACTGATAATAATCTACATCCTGCTGCATCGGCTCATCAAGGGAAGCATCAGTGCACTAACACCTTTCGTGTCGGCAGCCGGAGAGGTGGCACAAGGAAAATTCGACATGCAGCTGCCCGAAGTGAAGAGCCGCGAGATAGACAGTCTGCGCACTGCCTTCAAGCATATGCAGGACTCTCTGACCGGCTACGTGGACGAACTGAAAAACACCACAGCCTCGAAGGCGGCTATGGAGCAGGAGCTGAAGATAGCCAGCGACATACAGAAGCAAATGTTGCCGAAGACGTACCCCCCATTCCCTGAGCGCACCGACATTGACATCTACGGTGAGGTGGTCACGGCCAGGGAGGTAGGCGGCGACCTCTACGACTTCTTCATCCGCGATGAGAAGCTATTCTTCAGCATCGGCGACGTGGCAGGCAAGGGAGTGCCCGCTTCGCTGGTGATGGCCGTGACGAGATCGATGTTCCGTAGTGCATCGATGCAGCACACGTCGCCGAAGCTGATCGTAGAGTCAATCAATAGGTCTGTATGCCAGAGTAACGACTCATTCATGTTCGTCACTCTCTTCATGGGGGTGCTCGACCTTTCATCGGGCCGCATGATCTACACCAACGCCGGACACGAGCCTCCCGTGCTGGTAGGAGCAAACACGCGATTCTTACCCATCGAGAGTAACATCCCCCTGGGACTCCGCGATGAATGGGAATACACTGAGCAGGAAGTGACTATCGTGCCCGGTACGACAGTATTCCTCTACACCGACGGATTCACCGAGGCTGAGACCGTAGACAAGAGGCAGTACGGTCGCGAACGAATGTTCAAGGAGGTCATCCGACTGGCACGACTGCGACTCGACTCGCGCTCCTTCGTAAAAAACATACGCCAGACGGAGCGCTCCTTCGTGGAGGGAATACCACAGAAAGACGACATCTCGCTGCTTGCGATAAAGTATATCGGCAACATCGACGATACGCTATACAACAGGAGCATCCTGCTGTCGAACAATATACAGGAGGTACGTGTTCTGGCCATCTTCATCGAAGGCATCTGCGAAGACATGTGCATCAGCGATACAATGACTTCCGGCATCAATCTCGCACTCGAAGAGGCTGTGGTCAATGTGATGAACTATGCCTATCCCGAGGGTATGCAAGGCGACATACTACTGGAGGTCACAGGCAACGAACAGGAACTGAAGTTCGTGCTAAAAGACTCGGGAGTACCCTTTGACCCCACTGCCTACAAAGAGGTAGACGCGATGCTCTACGCTGAGAGTCAGACTATCGGAGGCCTCGGCATACACCTCATGCGACACTATACCGACGGTATGAGCTATGAACGCACCGACGGCCACAACGTGCTGACAATGATAAAGAAACTTAAGAACAATAAAGAATAATAGATTATGGAAGCAACAATCAGAAAAGACGACAATAGTCATGTAACACTCATTCTCGACGGATGGCTTGACACTTCTGTCACAGCACAGACGGAGAAAGAGGTAGAACCGCTTTTTGAGTATAAGGACTATGAGATCGTAATCGACTGCAGCCGGCTGGAGTACATATCATCGAGCGGACTGAGGCTACTTATGGTCATCAATCAGCGATGCAGCGCCAACAACTGCAAACTGTATATAAAGGGACTTCAGGATAAGGTGTACGACGTGTTCAGCACCACTGGCTTCGTCCACCTGTTCAAGTTCAAGTAGCTGCCTATTGGTACCGTCTCCTGGCTCTTACGGCTCTTGAGGCTGTACCGTGGGGTCAGACTGTCGGCTTCGGCACTGCGACAGCAACAAAGTAGCAGGCCACCAAGCCTTCTGAGTTGTATAGCGGCTTTCGAAAGCTCTTATATTCATCGGTACCAAGCTGCATCATCGGCTCGTTCTGCATGATGAGTTGTCCTTTCTCATCATAAAATGATATGGCGACGAAGGGGTTGGAGAGCATGGCGTCATGCCTGAATGCAATGTCGTGTGAAGGCTGGTTGTCTTCCACAGCATATTGCTGACTTATCAGTTGGGCTTGCCTTATCATCTCGTTAAGTTCTGAGGTGTGGCGAGTAGCACTTCTCTTTTTCCATAGCGCCCAGATGCACAGTATGCAGAGCAGGACAGAAATAGCCAGCGCGACGAATGTGATGTAGTGCGTAGCAGGTACAGACAGTGGCTGGGTGCGCTCCGGATGCAGCCATCGGTCTTGAATGGCGGCAATGTGGCCGTCAAGTCGCAGACGCATGAACTCGTCGTCAAGCTCATCGATGAGATACTTGTCCTTGCCTATGAAGTGTATCTCAGCCACAGAGTCGGCACTGATACGGTTGTAGCCGACTACCGTCTGCGAGGTGAGATATGACGGTTGATTGCAGTAGATATGCCAGTCGGTGAGTATCAGGTCTGCCTTTCCACTGTCGAAAAGAGCTTTGGACTTCGCTCCCTCGTCAATCACGAATCTGCAGGGCACATTGAACTTTCCCGCCAATGCATTAATGATATCGACGTAGCATCCTTCGGCCTTGCCGTTTTCGTTCAGGTATGCATATGGCTTGTCTTCCTGACAGACTACGACCATAGGATTCTTTTTGTTGAACTTCTCGGAAAGGTTCTGAGCCGTAGCCATTACTGAGGCGCACAGCAGGAAGAATATGGAAGTTATAGACTTGTATCTCATAAGCAGAAAACGTATATACCAAGTAACACCTTATTATTATTGTAGGCAGCCTTCATCTGGAATCTGACCGTGCTTTCCCCGACCTTTATGCAGCCTTTATAGCCGTCGGCATCGCTCAGATTGTTAAATGTTGTATAGAATAAGCTGTTGATGTCAGTATTCTGCTCCACCAGCTTGTCTATATCGCAATTGAACAGCAGCCCGGCCTTGTAGTTGGCATTCTGGATGCATCCGTCGGTGCCGAATACGAACACCCCCGCCTCGTCGCTGTAGAACATCGACCAGTATCTCAGCGAGCGGTCGCTGTTGTCCTTTTTGAGCTTGGCGATATGACTGTCGGCCTGTTCCTTGTGCCGCAGAAAGTCTTCCATGCTGAATTCCGACTTGCTGCCGGCGTAGCACGAATTGCCCATGTGCGCTTGTACCGACATGCAGATCTCCGCTAAGCTCTGTGTCAGCCTGTCATTGGATTCCTCCACCTGCCTGTTCTTCCTTACTATATACATCAGGCAGAAGAGAATAGCTACGGGCAGCATTACGGCCATAGCAGCGACGGCCTTCTTCCATACCGGCTCATCCGGCTGTTCGCGTACGGGATAGAGCCACTTCGACTCTAAGGCCGACAGCTTGCCGTCGGCACACAGATCGAGGTATGCCTGATCGATGCTGTCAAGCAATGACTGACTGTTCGACTGGAATCTGTACTCTCCGTGCGGCATGTCTACGGGGGTCAGCACCACATTATCGAGCTGATAGTGGTGGATAAGCCATTTCAGAGACAGCGTGTTCCATACGATCACTCCCTCCTGACTGTCATTCAATGCCTGTATCGACTGGCTCATGTCTGAACTCACGATTGCGTGGTCGGCCCAGCCATAGTCGAGCATGATATGATGGCACAGACTGGAGTCATTTACAGTCACCTGATGTTTGATGTTTCTCAAGTCGCGGAACGACCTTATCGTGAGAGGCTTGCTCTTCGGAGTGACAACGCTCTGGGTGAATAGCATCGGGACAGTACGGCTGAAGAGTCCCAGCTTCTGTCCGAAGCCTTCTTCCAAACTGAATGTGAGGTCGGCGCGCCCGGAGGTCATGTCGCCTATCACCTCAGGCAGCGACTTGATGTGTATCTCGTAGGGGATAGCCAGCTCACTAAGCAGCATCTCTATCAAGTCGATGTTGAATCCGTCTGGCTTGCCTTCCTCGTTTACAAACGAGTAGGGCCACATGTTGCTTGCGTCCTCATATATCAGCGGACTCTTATCCGTAAATACGCGAGCACTGTCGCCCTGTGCGAAGGCACCGGCAGGACAGAGCAACATGCATACTAAAATGGTTATTATCCGAACCATAAATATCATTTTAACATAAAAAACAATGCAAAGGTATAAATTTTTTGTAATAATTGCAAGAAATATTTGTAATTTTTCGTACCTTTGCATACAAATACAATAACCGAGTGGATAATTTTCAAGAAAAAACTGTAATTATGAGCAAGAAAAACCGTATTTTCTTATTAGCCGTTGTCATACTTTTTAGCCTGACTACAGCTGCGAAAGACAATCTGCACATGATGAAACTGCAGACTGAGATGCTAAGACTGATCAGTACGTCAG
>DGTJ01000099.1 GCA_002393725.1 Prevotella sp. UBA4339
TCCCCCGCGCCACGGACTCCCAGAAGTGCCTCCGTGTGAGCGGCAAGCACAACGACCTGGAAGCCGTGGGCCACGACGGCCGGCACCACACCATGTTCGAGATGCTGGGCAACTGGTCGTTTGGCGACTATTTCAAGGAAGGTGCCATTGATATGGCTTGGGAATATCTCGTAGACGTACTTAAGCTCGACCCCGAGAATCTGTATGTTACAGTGTTCGAAGGCTCGCCCGAGGAGAATATCCCGCGTGACGACGAGGCTGCAAGGTATTGGGCTAAGCATGTGCGTGAGGATCATATCATCAACGGTAACAAGCATGATAACTTCTGGGAGATGGGCGATACCGGTCCGTGCGGTCCCTGCTCGGAGATTCATGTTGACTCTCGAACACCTGAGCAGCGCAAGGCCTCCGGTAAGAGCGGACGTGAACTGGTAAACCAGGATGACCCGCAGGTGATCGAGATATGGAACCTCGTGTTCATGCAGTTCAACCGCAAGGCTGACGGCTCGCTTGAGAAGCTTGGAATGAACGTTATCGACACAGGTATGGGCTTTGAGCGCCTGGTTCGTATGCTTCAGGGCAAGCACTCAAACTACGATACTGACATCTTCCAGCCGATTATCAAGGCTGAAGAGGCTATCACAGGCTTGAAGTATGTCACCTTTGAGGAGGAAGAGAAATCTCCGATTACGAAGGAGCAGGACGACGTCAATATCGCAATGCGCGTATGTGCCGACCATCTTAGGGCAGTGTCGTTCTCTATTGCCGACGGTCAGCTGCCATCGAATGCAAAGGCTGGCTACGTCATCCGTCGCATCCTCCGTCGTGCTGTTCGCTATGCATACACATTCCTCGGGCAGAAAGACGGATTCCTGCATAAGCTCGTGCCTACACTTGTGGCAGAGATGGGAGATGCATTCCCTGAGCTGAAGGCCCAGCAGCAGCTGATTACCAAGGTCATCAAGGAAGAGGAGGAGTCATTCCTCCGCACCCTTGACAAGGGTATCGGAATGCTTAGCGACGCTATGGACAAGCTTAAGGCTGAAGGCAAGACCGTCCTCGACGGTGTTCAGGCCTTCCGCCTCTTCGATACTTACGGATTCCCCCTCGATCTTACAGAGCTGATCTGCCGTGAGAATGGATTCACAGTAGACGAGGAGCAGTTCAACGTAGAGATGCAGAAGCAGAAGGAGCGCGCCCGTAATGCCGCTGCCGTAGAGAACTCCGACTGGACGGAGCTTGCACAGGGCGAACAGCAGTTCGTAGGCTACGATTATACTGAGTATGAGTGCCATATCCTGCGCTATCGTAAGGTGACTCAGAAGAAGAACGAGTACTATGAGCTTGTGCTCGACTATACACCGTTCTATGGAGAGATGGGAGGCCAGGTAGGCGACTGTGGTGTCATCTGCAACGAGGCGGAGACCATCGAAATAATCGACGCAAAGCGTGAGAACAATCAGACAGTGCATATTGTCAAGCAGCTTCCGAAAGATCCTGCCGCACAGTTTATGGCATGTGTGGATACTGACAAGCGTGATGCCTCTGCAGCCAATCACACTGCTACCCACCTGCTCGACTATGCGCTGAAGCAGGTTCTTGGAGATCATGTGGAGCAGAAGGGCTCGTTCGTATCGCCTGATACTCTCCGTTTCGACTTCTCTCATTTCCAGAAGGTCACCGACGAGGAGATCCGCGAGGTAGAACGTATGGTAAACGATATGATCCGTCAGGATATCCAGCTTGATGAGCATCGTGATGTTCCATTCGAGGAGGCAAAGAAACTTGGCGCCATCGCTCTCTTTGGCGAGAAATATGGTGATAAGGTCCGCGTGGTACGGTTCGGACCGTCTTGTGAGTTCTGCGGCGGTATTCATGCCAAGGCTACTGGTAGGATAGGATTCTTTAAGATCGTTTCTGAGAGCAGTGTAGCTGCCGGCATCCGTCGTATTGAGGCAAAGACAGGCAAAGAGTGCGAGGAGCTGCTTTATAAGACAGAGGATATCCTGAAGGCAGTGAAGAGCTTCTTCAATAATGCCAAGGATCTTCAGGCAACAATAGTGAAGTATATCGAAGAGCACGACTCGATGAAGAAGCAGATTGAGGGCTTCCAGGCAGCTCAAGTGGCTTCTTTGGCAAAGGAGCTCGCTGAGAAGGGCCGTTTGGTGAATGGTGTTAAGGTGGTTACTGCAAAGGCACCGATAGCTCCTGAGGCAGCAAAGGATCTTGTGTTCAAGATTCGTGAGTTGTGCCCGGAGAACCTTTTGTGCGTCGTCGGTTCTGTCTATAATGACAAGCCGATGCTTAACGTTATGCTCAGCGACGATATGGTAAAGGATCACGGACTGAATGCCGGACAGCTGGTTCGCGAGGCTGCTAAACTGATGCAGGGAGGTGGTGGAGGACAGCCTCACTTCGCAAGTGCGGGTGGTAAGAATCCTGACGGACTCTCTGCTGCAATAGATAAAGTTGTGGAATTGGCAAATCTTTAGGTTATGGCACTGAATCTTGACAAGAATCTCAAAGCGTTTTACAGCATCAGCGAAGTAGCGAAGATGTTTGAAGTTAATGAGAGTACACTTCGTTATTGGGAGACGGAGTTCCCCAACCTGAAACCTCGTACCCTTGGTAATTCCAAAATCCGTCAGTATGCTGAAAAGGATATTGAGACGGTACGTATTATTCACAGTCTTGTCAAGGTTCGTGGCTTTAAGATCTCATCTGCAAAAAAAATTCTTGCCCGTAACCCTAAGGGTGTGGACAAGAAAGTAGAGGTCCTTGATAAGCTCATCAGCATCCGCTCAGAGCTTCAGGCATTGAAGAAGCAGCTGGATTATTTACAGTGATTGTAGAAATCAGTTCCTAATACGGCCCAGGGAGTAATCTTCTGGGCCTCTTTTTTGGTTAGCTGTCGGCTCCAGGCGACTCTTGACTCCGTTGCTGCACCTGCACCATGATTGTTGTATTCGAGATAGCGTGCTGTCTCTTCACGGTTCTTCTGCCAGTTATGCCAGCCTTCAGGAAGGATGTGTCCTCCAAGTTCACAGTTCATGAAGAGTGTATAGCCATAGTCGCGCCAGGGACGCCCCAGATAAACTTTGTCGACACCATCTGCGGCTATCAGGCGGCAGTTGTTGAATACGTAGCCGTATTCCTGGTCTTTTGGTGTTGAGGCTGCTGTGACGTAGCTGTTTACGAGACTCTCTATGGTGCAGTCTTCAAACCATGCTGTAGAAGGACCGAATATGAAATCGGTGGTGCCGCAGATATAGCAGCCCTTGAAATAAAGGTGTGTATTGGCTACACCGGTATATACTGTGTCCTGATGTCCTATCAGGCGACAGTTTATAACCTTTATACGGTCTCCCTCAGTGTGCAGTGCCACAGCCTGCCCAAGTCGTGCAGAGTTGTTCTCCAGAGTGAGATTCTTTATAGTGATATCGTTGCCTTCTATCTTGAGGGTATAGGTGCGGAAAGTTCCCATCGGCTGAGTACGTGGCTCTGCTGTTCCCAGGGTGATTCTGATATTTGCGTGATCATCGTAAGTGATTATTGTCTCATTCATGTCCTCACCGCAGAGTTCAATGTTCTGAAGCCAGGAGGGGATCACAAGTTTCTCCTTATACGTACCTTTCTTAATATAAATGACTTTATGATAGTCCATAAAAGCCCTGCACACTTCGATTGCCTCATCTACAGTACGGAATTCTCCGGTGCCGTCGCGAGCCACAACGATAGTGTCCGGATTGTCATATTTGCTTGCGGCTGTGGAAGTGATAACCGAAAACATAACCGCAAAAAGAACAAACAATAGTCTTATTTTCATATTCATAATCTTTAGTATTTCCCTCTAACTCCTTACATAATCTGCGATATTTCCTTCAGATCAGGAATACCCTTCAGGTTATCCATAATAGCCTTCACGTCATCGCGGTCATGCACTCTTAGTTCGATGCTGCCGTCGAATATGCCTTCTTCTGAGGTGATGGTCAGCTTGTGGATGTTAACATTCATCTGCGAGGAAATCACCTGGGTAATCTCGTTGAGCATACCAAGACGGTCTATACCACCGAGACGTATTGTAGCGTCGAAATAAAGTTTCTTGTGCATGTCCCACTTGATGTCTATGATACGGTTGCCGTAGCTGGTCTTTAGCTTTGCTGCTACTGGACAGGCACGCTTGTGGATCTCTATCTGATTCTTGTTGTTGATATACCCGAGAGCATCGTCTCCGGGAATAGGGTGACAACATCCTGGGAACTTGTAATGATTGATGTTTTCTTCTGAGATGTATATAGGTTTCTTCTTATTAAACTTCTCTGGCACGATGAAGAAGTCATTCTGTGGCTGCTCTTCTTTCTTCTTCTTTCCTACGAACGGTACGAATTTCCGCCATCGGGAAGAACCTTCTTCCTTTTTATGCTTGCCGTGCAGTTCGTCTATATCCTTATCACCCAGTAATATGGTCTTCTCGCCAAGGGCTATAAAGAAGTCATTACGTTTCCCTATCTCGTGATATTCTGCCAATTGGTCTACCACAGCCGATGACATCTCGATATTGTTCTTCTTAAGGAATCCCTGAAGAATATCTTCACCGGCTTTTTGCACTTCTTTGTTGTCACGGCGCAGAATAGCCTGAATCTTGGCCTTCGCCTTTGCGGTGGAGACAAAGTTTATCCATGCAGGACTGACGTGCTGTGACTTTGACGTGAGGATTTCCACCTGATCACCGCTCTGCAGGTGATGGCTCAGGGGTACAAGCTTATGGTTCACCTTGGCTCCGATACAGTGGCTTCCGAGGAATGTGTGAATAGAGAATGCGAAGTCGAGGGCAGTACATCCTGCCGGCATCGTCTTGATTTCTCCTTTCGGAGTGAAGACGAATATCTCACTGGCAAAGAGGTTCAGCTTGATAGTGTCAAGGAAGTCCATAGCGTCTGGCTGAGGGTCGTCGAGTATCTCCTTGATAGTGCGGAGCCAGTCATTGAGTTCTGCCTCATCTTCTGTATACTCTTCATCTTCAAGGCCGTCTTTGTATTTCCAGTGGGCAGCAAATCCCTGTTCTGCCACCTCGTCCATACGGTCTGAGCGTATCTGCACTTCTATCCACTGTCCTGTCTTTGACATCAGTGTCACATGAAGCGCCTGGTATCCATTGGCCTTAGGATGCGACAGCCAGTCACGGAGACGGTCAGGATGTGACTTGTAGATTTTCGATATGGCTACATATATATTGAAGCACTCATTTACCTCTTCTTCCCTGGTCTTTGGAGTGAATATGATGCGCACGGCAAGGATGTCATAGATTTCTTCAAATGAGACATGCTTGTTCTGCATCTTGTTCCAGATAGAGTAGGGGGTCTTCACTCTCTGCTTGATTTCGTAATCGATGCCCATCTTGTCGAGAGCTTCCTTGATTGGAGCCTTGAACTGCTCGAAGAGTATCTCGCGCTTCTGGCGCGTAGTCTGCAGTTTCTTGTCTATGGATGCAAACTCGTCAGGATGCTCGAAACGGAAGCTGAGGTTCTCCAATTCTGTCTTTATCTTGTTCAGACCCAGACGGTTGGCGAGTGGAGCATATATGTATAGCGTCTCGCCTGCTATCTTGTATTGCTTATTGGCAGGCTGTGAATCCAAGGTCCTCATGTTGTGCAGGCGGTCACAAATCTTTATGAGGATCACTCGGATGTCATCACTCATAGTGAGCAGGAGCTTCTTGAAGTTCTCCGCCTGTGCAGAGGCTTGTTCTCCAAAGATACCTCCACTGATCTTTGTGAGTCCGTCAACGATCTGAGCTATTTTAGAGCCGAAGAGATTTTCTATGTCTTCTACAGTGTAGTCAGTGTCTTCTACCACGTCATGTAGCAAGGCAGAGCAGATACTCGTAGATCCAAGACCTACTTCCTGGCAGGCTATCTGTGCCACGGCAATAGGGTGCATGATATATGGTTCGCCAGACAGTCGTCTTACACCTTTGTGAGCCTGACGTGCGAAGTTGAATGCCTTGGTTATAAGATCAACTTTCTTACGGTGTCGCGAGGCTAAATAGCTGTCTAAAAGCTTCTGAAACGCGTCGTTTATGAGTTTGTCATCTGCTGCTTCTTGTCTGATTTGCTCTTCATCCATATCTCTTATCTCCTTCTTCTACGTGATTTCCTTGCTTTGCTCTTACGACCTGTTGCCTTTGAGCGACCTCTGCGTGCACTGGAACGACCTCTCTTAGCCACTTTCTTATTGCGTGAATAACGGGCATTGCGACGGCTTACCCTTACTTTCTTCTTACTGAAGGTTGGTATGTCGTCATTGATTGTTACCTCAAGTCGCTTGTTCAGAAGCTCGTCGGCACGATAGGCAAAAATAGAGTCCTGATTATCTATGAAACGCCCAGTATCTGCCAGAGGCAGTCGTATAGCGTATGGCTTAGTCTGTCCAGGAATGATATCGCGGCGATACTCCGGGTTCAGCGAGCGGATCATATCGGCATCAAGGTTTAGCACTGCTGCTATCTGCTCGATATGAACGTTCCTGTTTACTACCACAGTGTCTGTCTGCGCAGGCAGACGTGTAGTCATCGGGCAGATATTATGTTCGCAGTAGTATGTCATTATGTAGTTTGCGGCTATGAATGCTGGCACATATCCTCTTGTCTCGGCTGGGAGATATGGATAGATATGCCAGTAGTCCTTGTCTGCTGCTGTAATGGCATCACCCTCTTTACTGGTTTTTGAGGCAGCCCGTGCACGACGGATGGCTTTGTTGATGTTCTCTGGTCCGCAGTTGTATGCGGCGATAACGAGATTCCAGTCTCCAAACACTTTGTACAGTGCCTTCAGATATCTTGCTGCGGCATAAGATGACTTCACAGGGTCGCGTCGCTCATCGACAAGGGAGTTCACCTCCAGGCCATACTGCTTACCTGTACCTATCATAAACTGCCATAGTCCCGTAGCTCCAACTCTTGATACGGCCTTGGGGTTAAGGGCTGACTCTATGATTGGCAGATATTTCAGTTCCAGAGGCAGCTGATAGGCTTCAAGAGCCTCTTCGAAGATAGGTACATAGAAGTTTGCTGCTCCAAGCATATAGCTTACAGAATAGCGTAATCGCCCACTATACCTGTCAATGAATTTCTGTACTATGTCATTGTATGCCATCTCCATTACTGATGGAATACGGCTCAGGCGCTCGATATACTGTTCCTTTGTGAAAACAGGATTCTCATCCTTCATGTTACAGTCATTGGCTCCGCTGAGATATGTCTTTGACATATAGAGGTTCAGCAGGCTGTCCAGGTTGTAAGTCATAGCCTCAGGGAACTCGATGAGTTCCTCATTGCCCTCCTTGTTCTTTACTGCCAGCTCATCTTCTCCAAGGGGGATCTTTACATCATCATTCTCGTCTTCTTCGTCCTCTTCTTCTATATCGTAATAGTCAGAGTCAATACTGTCTGTTTCCAACACTACCTGAGCCTGAAGATATGAAGGCAGAAAGGTAAAAAGGCAAAACGGTAAAAACCATTTCCCCAACCAGTTTATTAATCTTTTCTCTATAATCGAATTATTTATCATATCTTGTTTTGTTTCTTTTTCTGTTAAAAGTTCAAACTGCACTGTAGTCCTACAGATGAGGAGTCAAACGGATTCCTTGATGTATGGTTGTTAAGGATCGTTGGCTCTACTTTAAGACTCAGGTCCTTGGAGATATCAAATACGGAAAGCTCTGCATCTACGTATGCATCAATGACAGACAGGGCATAGACACCTACGAGGATAAAGAAACTGAGATCGCGCCAACGGCGGAACTTGTCTTTCCTCTTTTTGAAGATCTCAGTATACTGCTTAATGTCTTGATCTGTCGTGATACGTCTTCCCAGGTGCAGGAACTTATTGTAGCTGTCTGTTCGTGGATCATCGTCAGTGATGTCGATGTATGCCTGAGAGTAGTCCTTATACTGGTTGTTGTTCCAGTTCATTGCGTACAGACACCCAATGAAGCCACCGTATACTATTGGTAGTTTCCAGTATTTGCGGTTATATATCTGTCCTCCGCCAGGGATGACAATTGCCAGCCAAAGAGCTCTTTTAGGATCTGGGATCCACGTCTTCGTTGCTATGTCTGTCTTTGTTTGTTTTGTCGTGTCGATCAGAACTGACATCTCCTTCCTGACGCTGTCAGCAAAAACGCTGTCGGACGGGATACTGTCTGCCGCCAGCTCTCCCTGTGCAGAAAGTGTTCCTGTGCAGAGCAAAAGCATCAGGAGTATGGTTGTCAGTCGCCTATCCTTTAATGCCATCGATAATGTTCATAATCTGTTCTAACTCTTCCTCATTGTCAAATGGGATGCTGATTTTTCCTTTGCCCTTCGGCGAGCATGTCATCTGTACCTTTGCATTGAATAGCATTGACAGCCTGTCGCGTAGCAGCACATATTCACTGGGCAATGCAGACTTCCCTGCTGACGGCTTCTTGACTTCTTGGATATCGTTGCCATTCTTTATTGCCTGTACCATCTCCTCTATCTTACGTACAGAGTAGTCGTTCTTCTGAACCTCTTTGAAGAGTTTTATTTGTGCAGAAGGGCTGTCGAGCGACAGCAGTGCACGTGCGTGTCCCATATCTACCTCGTGATTCTTCAGTGCCATCTGTATCTGTGCTGGCAGCTTGAGTAGGCGCATGTAGTTGGTGATAGCCGTACGGCTCTTGCCTACACGGCTGGCTATCTTCTCCTGAGTCATCCCAAGAGTGTCGGCCATGTGCTGATATGCGAGAGCTATTTCTATTGCATTAAGATCCTCGCGCTGTATATTCTCCACCAGGGCCATCTCCATCACGTTCTCGTCGTCGACGGTGCGGATATATGCTGGTACTGATGTGAGTCCTGCTATCTGTGATGCCCTCCATCTGCGCTCTCCTGCTATTATCTGATACTTGCCGTCTGCCATCTGGCGCAGAGTTATAGGTGTGATAAGACCTACCTCTCGTATACTTGTGGCAAGCTCTTTCAGCGCATCTTCGTCAAACTCGCGGCGGGGCTGGTTAGGATTAGGCTCAATGAGGTTCAGGGGTATCTCATTGAGATTCGAACTTCCTTCTGTCTGGATGTCTCCTGTATCAATCAAGGCATCAAGCCCTTTTCCTTTGCCTGTGCCGATATTATCCAAGCCTCTGCCTAGAACATTACGGTCGTATTTCTTGTGTACAGCCATTTTACTGAATTATTGTTTGTTAATAATTTCCTTGGCAAGTGCAAGGTGGTTCTTGCTTCCTGTTGATTCTGCATCATACAGGATAGCTGGCAGTCCGTGGCTCGGTGCCTCACTCAACTTGACGTTACGCTGAATGACGGTCTTGAATACCAGTTCCTGGAAATGGCGCTTTACCTCATCGTAGATCTGATTGGCCAGGCGAAGGCGGCTGTCGTACATCGTGAGCAGGAAGCCCTCAATCTCGAGTGCCGGGTTGAGCTTGTGCTTGATGATGCGTATTGTATTGAGCAACTTGCTTATTCCCTCCAGGGCGAAGTACTCGCACTGTACGGGTATTATTACTGAGTCGGCAGCTGTCAGGGCATTGACTGTGATAAGGCCCAGTGACGGACTGCAGTCGATGAGGATGAAATCGTATTCGTCTTTTACGGGAGCGAGGATGTCGCGTAAAATCTTCTCCCTGTTGTTCATGTTCAGCATCTCTATTTCCGCTCCCACAAGGTCGATATGGCTGGGAATGATGTCCAGACCGTCGATATCTGTTGTGTATATGGCATCACGGATGTCTGCCTTGTTGACGATGCACTCGTAAATAGAACAATCCACTTCCTGAATGTTGACACCCAGACCGCTGGATGCATTTGCCTGCGGGTCTGCATCAACCACGAGGACACTCTTTTCAAGAGTAGCTAAAGATGCAGCCAGGTTAATGGTCGTTGTTGTCTTGCCGACACCGCCCTTTTGGTTTGCCAAAGCTATTATTTTACCCATGTTACAAATTCTTATACCTTATTTATTTAGAAAATTTGGGCACAAAGTTACAAAATAATTGAGAATTAATAATTATGAATTAAGAGATTTTTGTAACTTTGCACCGAAAACATTGATATTTTATGGAAATTAAACGACCGTTATTGCTCATTTCCAATGATGACGGCTATCGGGCCAAGGGTGTCAACTCCCTTGTTGACATGCTTGCTGCCTATGGTGACATTATCGTCTGCGCCCCTGAGGATGCCCGTAGTGGATACTCGTGTGCCTTCTCTGCGACGATACCACTTACACTTAAGTTAAGAGAGAAGAAGGCAGGTGTTGAGATATGGTCCTGCAACGGGACACCAGTGGACTGTGTGAAGATGGCTCTTTCGGAACTGTGTCCGCGGAAGCCTGATATTGTTATCGGTGGAATCAATCATGGCGACAATGCTTCAGTGAATGCTCACTATAGCGGGACTATGGGTGTTACCCTCGAAGGGTGCATGAAGTATATCCCTTCTGTGGCTTTCTCGCTCTGCGATTTCAGGGCAGATGCTGATTTTGAACCGCTGCGCCCTTATATCTGCGAGATAACGTCGAGAGTGCTTTCCGAAGGATTGCCTCTTGGAGTGTGCCTGAATGTGAACTTCCCATTAGTGCCCCGCTATCTTGGTGTGAAGGTGTGCCGTATGGCGCATGGCACATGGAGCAGCGAGGTTACCAAGTGCCATCATCCGAGGGGATATGACTACTGGTGGATGGTGGGAAAGTATCAGAACGATGAGCCGGAAGCAGAAGACACTGACCGTTGGGCTCTTGACAATGGCTACATTGCCATCACGCCTACTCTGATTGATGTTACGGCTTATGAGGCTATCGACAAGATAAAATCCTGGTGCCTATGAAATATTATCTGATAGTTGGCGAAGCTTCTGGTGACCTTCATGCATCACGTCTTATGAGGGCACTGAAAAATGTTGATAGTGAGGCTGAGTTCAGATTCTTTGGCGGCGATATGATGTCTGAGGTCGGGGGAACCCGTGTGAGGCATTACAGGGAGTTGGCTTATATGGGTTTTATTCCTGTGCTGATACATCTCCCGACGATACTGCGTAATATGAAGACGTGTAAGCGGGATATCATCGAGTGGCAGCCAGACTGTGTCATACTTGTCGACTATCCAGGCTTCAATCTCGATATCGCCAAGTATGTAAAATCCAATACAAACATTCCTGTGTATTACTATATCTCTCCAAAGATATGGGCTTGGAAGGAATATCGCATAAAGAATATCAAGCGTGATGTCGATGAACTCTTCTCCATCCTTCCTTTCGAGGTGGATTTCTTCGAGAAAAAGCATAATTATCCTATCCACTATGTGGGTAATCCTACTGCCGACGAAGTGAGGGAGTGGATTGATAATTCGAGGAAGGAGGTAGTCGGCTCGCCGCTTGCTACCGAAGGAAGGAGTAAGGAGGAAGGAGGAAGGAGTAAGGAGAATTGTCCTGTTATAGCATTGTTGGCAGGTAGCAGGAGGCAGGAGATAAAGGATAATCTCCCGGCTATGCTGGAAGCAGTGAAACCTTATGAGAAGGATTATAGGATTGTACTGGCAGGCGCTCCGAGCATTGATAATGATTATTATAGACAGTTTGTCGACGGGCAGAATGTCGAGATAGTGTATAATCAGACATATTCTCTACTTTCACAGGCTCATGCGGCTCTTGTCACCAGTGGCACTGCTACACTCGAGACAGCTCTCTTCCGAGTGCCTCAAGTGGTATGCTACGAGACGCCTCTGCCTAAGCTTATAGGCTGGCTTAGGAAACGGGTGCTCAATGTGAAATATGTATCACTGGTGAATCTGATTGCTAACCGTGAGGTGGTAAGAGAACTTGTGGCAGACTCCTTTACCGTAGACAATATACGTGGAGAGCTGAGCAAGATTCTCGATGGTCCGGAGCGCCGGAAGATGCTCGACGGATATGACGAGATATGGAACATCCTCGGTGATAGTAAGGCTCCTGAAAACACTGCTAATATAATGTACAGTATTCTAAATAAGTCAACAAATTAGTGGAAATGAGAAAGACTATTGTTTCTGCCCTGATGGCTTTGACAGCCCTCCCGGCAATTTCCCAGAACATCCAGCTGCACTACGACTTTGGCCGTAACATCTACTCCAATGAGGAGGCAGCACGTCAGAAAGTTACTATTACCCTTGAGCAGTTTAAGGCCGACAAGTGGGGATCTTGGTATTATTTTGTCGATGTGGATCTGAGCCGTAAGGAGACGCGCGGGGCATATACCGAGATCTCCCGTGAGATAAACCTTGGCAAGGAGTCTCCTTTCGCAGTTCATATCGAATATGACGGCGGATTGGGTTCCAGACTGGCTGGCACTACCTCGGGCAGCTATCAGCAGGCCGGACTGGCAGGTTTTGCCTATTACGGTCATTCTGCCGACTTCTCTAAGACATGGTCTATACAGTTGCTCTACAAGACATACTTTAAGGATGCCAATGCCAACAGTGCCTATCACAGTGCGCAACTTACGGGTGTCTGGGGTATCGACTTTGCCGGAAAGAAATGCCGCTTTGCCGGATTCATCGATTTCTGGCGAGGACAGAAAGCCAATGGGCACGGTCAGCTTGTGATTCTCACTGAGCCGCAGTTCTGGTTTAATGCTACCGACCACCTCGCCATTGGTTCTGAGATAGAGATTAGTAATAACTTTATCTATAACACATACGACGACAAGACATTCTTTGTGAATCCCACTCTTGCCCTTAAGTGGAACTTCTGACAGCTTACCACGAAAAAACTAAAGGCTCCCAAGAAATCGGGAGCCTTTAGTTTATCATTTAATAAGAATCTTCTTTCCGTTGTGGATGTAGAGGCCTTTCTGCTTAGGCTCGTCTATCTGCTGTCCGTTCAGGTTATACCACTTGCCATCGGTAATCACTGTCGTCTGGACGTTCCTGATGCCGGAGATGATGTCTGGCTCAAGAGGGTTCTGTCCTACTGGAGGCAGGTTTCCCGGATTGTCTGGATTACCGTCGTTTGGAGGAGTATAGCTGCCGCCGCTGGCTGCGCTAGCAGAGTTTGCAGTACTGATTTTCCTTGGCTTGATAGAGATACCATATATTGTCACACTACCAACCTTCTTCTTGGCACGTTGGATGGCTCGTGCACTGGCAGCCGAACTGCTTCTTCCATTGTTGTATATTCCAACGAATGTCGGCTGGTCGAACTTGTACTCAAACAGCATCTTTTCACGTTTCTCGTCTTTGCTCTGACGCAGCTCTATCAGCTCGTTCGAGAACAGGCTTCTTACTCCCATGATATACCCGTCCATGGTAAG
>DGTJ01000113.1:0-19343 GCA_002393725.1 Prevotella sp. UBA4339
CATGACTATTTTATCAGTCACAACCATTTTCTATCCCATAATCTCTGAAGAAACTGTGTTACAGGCCAAACCTCAATCCCATTAAGCATTCTTGGCCTTTCCTCCATTGACAACAAAATCAGTTTTGCATCCGGATGCTCCTCGCTGAAGGCTTTCAGGCCCTTTGTATCATTCGAAGCAACATGGTCAGCCGATTTTACCTCAATTGCAATTTCTACATGATGAGTCAGCGCATCGCAAATCATGACATCAACCTCATATTTGTTATCAAGTGTACGCCAATAACTCAAGATCTTATCCTCACCAAAAGTATATGAAACAAAAGCTCTTAACTCCTGTACAACAAAATGCTCTAAAGCATGACCATATATATCAGTACCAGGCTGTAGTATCCTGCGATGCAGAAGATGATTGGGGATGGCCACATCAAAATAATAAAATTTAGGTGATTGAATCAGTCTTCGCTTGATCACCTTCGTATATGCTGGCAAATAGAATCCTAGCATCGTCTCTTCGAGTATAGCAAAATACTCTTTCACCGTCTTAGCAGAAACACCGCAATCCTGTGCTATATTGGTATAATTTACAATCTCAGTATTACTCAATGCTGCCACCTGCAGAAAACGGGTAAAGGCATCCAACTGGCGCACGATAGCCTCCTCAACAATTTCCTGCTGCAGATAGTCGCCTATGTATGCCTGAATACGCTTCGACGGATCTGCCACCAGATAATGACGAGGCAACATGCCATTGTTTAATGCACGATGAAGGTCAAAGTCTGGAATCTCAGCACTAACAAATGGAAACAACGTAAATCTTAGTGCTCTCCCACCCAGTAAATTGGCACCGCTACGGCGAAGCTTACGGGCACTGGAGCCACTAAGTATAAACCGCAAGCCACGATTCTCCATCAACCAATGTATCTCGTCGAGTAGTGCAGGGACCTTCTGAACCTCATCAATGATGACTAATTCACCCTCATCCAACAACTCACATTCTTCACGAAGCAATGCAGGACGAAGTTGAAATGCCATACGAACATCCGTCTTCAAAAGATCATATAGACGAGCCTTGGGGAATAGTGCCTTCAGTAAGGTACTCTTTCCCGTCTGACGACTCCCCCATAGAAACAGACTGTCATCCTCAATTTCCCGCAATTTTAATATTCTCTCTAACATATATAAACGTATTTATGCCGCAAAGATAATAAAAAGTACTCAATGAAACAAGAAAAATGCAGAAAATCTGAAGTACAACTCCCGAAATTATCCAAAAATCCGAAGTTATACTATTGTTTTTCGTACAGAGATCGCGAGCCGTGGGGACAGAGGTACCTGAGTCATAGCAGCCGTCATACCCAAGTACCTGTCCCAGCGACTACAAGGTCAACCGACTGGGCAAATGGGCTATTCAGATGAGGTTCGAAGTTTTTGGCGATTCTTTCTAGCAGTAGTTTTCCGTTGTCGGCCAGTTCCGCGCGTCTGCATTGGTTTGGCAGACAAGCGGAAAACATACGCAGATTAAAGCCAGACTTATCATTTTTGAGGCAATATAGCAAAAGTGACAACGCTAGCCACAACACCACTTTGCCTTCACTTCAGCCTCTGATTGTTTTCAGAAAAGATCAAAGACCTGTCTTTTACGGCTTTTTATCTGGCCAGAAAATGATAATTCTAAACTCATAACGACTGATTGTTATCTGACTTGTTTCTAAGTGATGTCATTTATTCTTTTTAGGGAAATCTTGCAGATACCATTCTACTAGTTTCCACTCTTCATCATACTCCATTTCGTAATCAAATTCACAAGGGTGGTCTTTCTCCGCTATTACCTTTTGAAGTATGTCGTCTACTTTGTCTGCATCATAAACTCTCCAGACAACATGAGAAATTCCATCGTATGTTTCACGAAAAAGGAACAACGCATTGGGCTTATCTGGATTATCGTTGAATTTGTTTTCAAGGTATTCACAATAATCCTGTATGAGGCCTATTTCATCTCTGCCTGTCATTCCATTTTCACCAGCATCGGTAAGGTAAAATATAACAGAAAGGTTCCAGCCAAATACCTCTTTGAACTCAAATTGTTTAAGGCTGTCTTGGATAATTATCAAGACAGGATGGCCCTCTTCGGTACGAGTTTCTACTGAGGAGTATGATTCATCAGGAAACCAGACATTAACTTTATTACTCTTGCTCGCCATATTGTTTTCTTCAAAAACCGTTTGTTAAATGTTTAGTCTGCAATTTGAATTTGACGAGATAATAGACTAGCATGATCGTTGAGCCTAACATAGCCAAAGCCATATCCTTTTGGGCATCCCAAATATCGCCCTGCTGACCATTATAGTAGTCGGCTTCCTCGGAAGTCATAACAATGGTAAGCGTCCACTCGAACAGTTCATATATCATACTGCCAGTCTGTATCATTAGCCAAGCCATGAGAACAGCCGTCAATGGTTTTTGGTGGAAAAGGTTCCTGCATAAATAGAGGAAAAACGGAAATAGCGTGATGCCAAAAGACAAATGTACAAGTCGGTCAAAATGGTTGCGTGGGTCTTGGAAAAAATCAGCGTCTACAATACCAATGGCTGTACACCATTCTTTATAGGGAACGTAAGAATATATGTATCGTGCACCAATCACATGAAGCAGGGTTAACAGTACAATTCCTACAAATGCAGACATCGGCATACAGTTCTTCCTTGCATCTATAAGAAGCGGTATCAGCAGAAGTACTGTTCCTGCATGTTGCAAGTATTGCTCATGCGGATAGATGGGGTTTATGCATGTGACGATAGTCGTTGCAACAATGATTAGAATCAATATGAGTTTTGTCTTGTTCATCTCATTTCTTATTAAACCACATTCTGAATACGGGATCTTCTAAATAGACACCATCCTGGTCTGTTTCTATCAACTCTCTGTCAAGCAAAGCCTCCTTGATGCGAGCGATGTTTGATTTACTTCCCAGATTGTATTCCTCCATGACGGATTTGCTTCCGAAGTCAGTATGTACTCCATTGCATACGGCACGCAGGAAATTTAGTTGATAGGAGGTCAACCCCTGAAGTTGCTCCAGGAAAAGTCCTGAACATTGAGCCATCAGAGCCTCTATGCCATTCTTGAAATCCTGTTCTGTTGCCTCATTCTCAGTTTCTGCCAATACGTTCCAAGCCAATTGCTGAACGTATGAAGAGTAATTCTCTACCGTCTCGCAAATGCGTTTTGCCAGGTCTGTAGATATTTTCTTTCCCTGATGTTCAAAGCGCGATTGAATGAAGGGTACCCAGTCTTCAGTAGAAATCTTATCCAGATACATCATCTCACCAAACTGATAGAATGGCATTTTCCTGTTTTGAAACAGTTTGGTCATTAAGTGTTTCTTGCTTCCAAACAAACAATATGAAACGTGCTGCTGATGCTGCCATACGCTGCGAAGACGCTTCTGGACTGTGACAGAATCAGGGAACTCGCCTATCTGTTGGAATTCATCGATACATACTACGATGTGCTTGTCTTGCTCTTGAGCAATCAATTCAGGCAGTTGCAGTATTTCTTCGGGCTGATAGTTCTGGGGCGTAATACCAAGCGAGAGAGAAAAGTCCGACGTCGGCTCAGGCGAAAACGAAATCTTTGGGGTGAGTCTCACAAGAAACCGTTTGATGTTTTCAATAATTTGTTCTGACTTCGAAGCGGTCTCCTTCATGAGGACGGTTGCAAACCGATTATAGAAATCATACTCGCTCCTGCAATCATAGACATCCATATACACCACCTTTATCTCTGGATTGGTGATTTCCGACTTTACCTTTTTCACTATCGAACTTTTACCCATTCTGCGAGGTGAAATCAGAATGACGTTGATGCCATTCTCAAAGTCCAGCTTCAGACGTTTGGTTTCCTTTACCCTGTCTGTAAAATTCACGCCCTCTACAGACATTCCATATACAAATGCTCTTTCCATATAGATGTATATTTGCTGTTTTGCGTGCAAATGTACGCATTATTTTTGAAGTACACAAATTTGTGGTCCACAAACTTGTGTACCAAGTAGAATTTTAACTTTTCAACTGGAATCAATCTACCTTAACACGATAGAATGATTTGGCTACGCACTATTTCTCATCCCTCTAAATATTAATGCGGGGAAATAATTACGCACATGATTTCTATATATCCATATAAAATCCTATATTATAGTCTGTGAGTGAGAATAGAATCATTCTTCTATTAATCCGAATCAACACAACCCCACAACCACCTCCATCCTTCTTAATTACAGGCCAGTGATAGGAATAACTAGAATTATTACCAAAACAAATGAAATCACCACTGATAGAACCAACATCGTTTGTATGTTTCCATTTGTATCGTATTATATTTTCACTGCGATTTATATAGGCATGACTAACTAACATGACCACGATTGCACAGAATAGATATTTAATCTTTTTCACCATCTTTATTATATAATTTCTTCAAATACTTGTCTCTGTCAGGGAATGTCATATCGCCAAATGCAGGTGAACCATACTCAAATATTACCCTATGATTATAAGGGATATACCTGACATCATCTAAGTAATGCTTATAATTCTCGTTGCTCATTGAATCTGGAAAGATTATAAAATAATAAGCACTCATGCTCACTCTCCTGAAACCAATCTCTACAGCTCCATTATTTTCGCTGGAAACACGAACAGAGAAACACCCTAAAGCATCAAGACGTTTCTTAAGTTCATTTAATTCTTTATCGTCGATACCCATTTCCTTTTGCAGGCTTCTGATGTTCACACCGTCCTCGAACTCCACATGATAATCGCATCCATTATTGGCTATACAGCGAGAATAATTACACAGACTATCCAATTCGGCCTTGTGAGATTCGTAATAAGACTGCATGATGTCAGGATTACACCTGCGCTGTGGGTATTCAAAAGCAAGAAACAAGAGAAAGAACACTATATTAAACACTGTAATGCCCAACGTGGCGAAATACCTGAAACAGCTAAGTTTTCTAGAAGCGAATATGGTTATAAGTGCTAATGGGATAATAATCCAACCACCAATCATTAATACCCAAATCAGCAAGTAGTCCAACTTCCACAAAACCAGCAAGATAAAGGTGAGGCCAAGCGATGGAAGAACAAAAAAAGCAGAGAAAACAACAGCTGCGACTTTATCAACAAAACTGTCACAGTTGCCAAATAAAGGATCTTCTCTATCGCTTTTCTTCCTATATGCATATAGCACTGTTGCTATTGCAATAATTAGGCTCAGGATAATTGATATCTCAAATCTGCTATCCATATAGGGTTATATTCTGATATAGTTGTGCAAGTATCTTTGTTGATTGATGATGTCGAAGATAACAATCTTCAGTATCTTGGGAAAAGCGATAAGATCAGAGGGGACATGACCTGTCCCCTTGATCGCAATTACTCCCTGGCTCTTAGCCCAATACCATCAGAGTATATACAAAGCTTATGTCATTTAGTACTATTTCTTTTCCGTTTCAGTAACGAAGCAGGCAACGAGTCCGTAAGTGATTGTAGGACGAATCCAGATTTCAGTGAGCAGATAGTTGGTATATTCGTTGACTGGCTCCAGATATATGTCGTAGTTGTATAGTATAGCAATGAGTACATCGATGACGAAAATCATCCACAGGTTGCTCTTGGTATAGCTCTGCCAATTCTTGCGAGCATAGAAGAAAGTCAGCGCGCAGAGCAACAACACCGACAGCGTGAGACAAGACAAATGCAGGGCATAGAATGCCAAAGGCGGCGGAAAGAGGATATCGCGCAGCAGAACCGTAGCCCCCAACGATACAGAACACCAGTAGTTGAACTGCTGATGTGTGAGACGATAGTTGAAGAAATACATCCATATCATCACCAGGCATGCTATATAGAACATGTTAAGCACCATTTCTGGCCAAGCTTCACTAAGTCCGAAATGAAAAACAGCATAAAGCATGATACCGACAGAAAGAGTGCCACCGACAGCGGTAATCACGATGTCAAAGATCTTGGCTTTTTTATCAAATCTCGTTTTCATTATTATTGTTTTGACTACAAAGGTAATAGAATATGACCTTGCTGCGACATACTTCCACCTCGCCATCCTTGCAGATGCGGATACAGAACTCATTCTCGGCAGTCTGCTCGCGGTAGAATGAGAGCTTATCGCCCTGATGAGCCTCTGCAACGTAGGCAATCTCGAAGCGGCGCACAGCATGCTCACGATACCACTGCAAGTCCCACAGGTCGAGAACATGCTCGATGTACTTCACGGAGTTGATATGCCCGTTGATATCGACATCATTGTATTGAGTGTCAATACTGCGCACAAACTCTGCACCATCGGACATTTTCACTCTCCCACCCTTGTCTATTGGGCATTCCTTGTCCTTCACTATCCACTTGTCGATAGCGCCATTGTCAATGGTATAGATATCCGTTGGCTGTCGTGACTCTGTATCAATCATCGCCCAGATGCTACGCCCGTAGCCATACACCTTGCCATCCTCACCTACTACACGGAAGTTACGTGAGGTGAAGTATCGCATGGCAGACTCCACCCATGTCTCAACATTGAACTTAGTGTACATCGCCGGCATCTCGTCCATCTCGACAGCAAGGCGTGAGAGCACCCACGAACGATTGATCGTGAGCAGATACTTCATGCCAAATCCGCGATCCGAAGAATGAAAATCGGCAGCATTGAGCATGTGATTACCCAAATGCCCCATAAAGAGCCTCTGCGAAAAGTCGCAATGGAAGGGCTCTGCCATAAATTGGTATGTTCCTATCTTATCCATTTTTCTCTCTCTCCTCCAAAAACTCACTCACCTGTTCCTGCATACCGCGAGTAACGGCAATACGACCAGAACGAGTATACTGCAGCACACATCCAAAGGCATCGAGTGCACGGAATAGTGAGATGATATCCTCCGTAAGGCCGAACTTCATCACAATGGTATATGTAGGATTAACCTCTATGATACTGGCTCCATAGCGGCGTATTGTACGAGACACTTCCGGATTGTCGAGCACCATCTGAGTGGCAAGCTTATATAGTCCAGACTCACGGATAAAGAGCTGATCGTCAGTGAAATAGTTTGCCTTCACCACGTCTATTTTCTTCTCTATCTGACCAACAATCTTCTGAATCTGGTCTTCATCGCTCCAGGCTGTTATAGTGTACTTATGAACACCGGGAATGCTCGATGCCGACACGTTCAGGCTCTCGATATTCACCTGACGACGGGTAAACGCTGCCGTCACCTGATTCAGGATACCTGCTACGTTCTCTGAATATACCAATAAGGTGTATAGTTTCTTCTGCTCTTTTTTCATAACCTTAAACCTCTAACATCATCTTATCTACGTCCATACCTGGAGGAGTCATCGGCAGGACATTATCCTCCTCAAGAATAGCACACTCCAGTATATACGGTCCATCGGTGGTAAGCATATCACGGATAGCAGCAACAAGTTTTTCCCGCTCTGTAACTGCCTGATAAGAAATGCCATAGCCCTTTGCTATCTGCTCGTAGTCAGGATTCATCATCTTGGTGAACGACTTACGTCGCATCCAGAACATATCCTGCCACTGACGCACGTTGCCGAGATAGTGATTGTTCATCAAAATCATCTTCACAGGACACTTCTGCTCCATGATGGTTCCGAGTTCCTCTATACACATCTGGAAGCCACCGTCGCCCATAAAGCAGCAGACCGTACGCTGCGGAGCAGCAAAAGTAGCTCCGATAGCGGCAGGCATACCGTATCCCATCGTACCCAAGCCGCCACTGGTGCAAATGCTACGCTTATGGAGATATTTAAAATAGCGTGTAGCAAAAAGTTGGTTCTGGCCGACGTCAGTAACAAGGATGGCATCGTCGGGAGCCTGTTCTGCTACAGCATTGACTACCTCACCCATCAGCAACGGGCCTTCCTTTGGATGAATGGCTGGCTCGATGACCTTCTCACGCTCCTTTTCATCAAGAGGCTTGAATGAGTCGCGCCACTCCTTATGGTCAGCCTTGTTGATAAGGCTCGTAAGTGCCGGCAATGACTCCTTACAGTCGGCAACAATTGCGACGTCGGTCTTCACGTTCTTGTCGATCTCGCTGCGGTCGATGTCAAGATGAATAATCTTCGCCTGCTTGGCATAAGTCTTCAGGTTACCTGTCACACGATCACTGAAGCGCATGCCGATAGCTATCAACACGTCACACTCCTGTTCTTTCAGGTTTACTGCATAATTTCCATGCATACCCAGCATACCTGCATTCAATGGATGGTCAGAGGGCAGAGCTGAGAGACCGAGCATCGTTCGACCTGCAGGAATATCAGCTTTCTCGAGAAATGCCCTGAGCTCACTCTGAGCATTACCCAGTTCTACCCCCTGCCCTACGAGTGCAAGAGGCTTCTTAGCAGTATTTATCAGTTCTGCAGCTTTCTTCACTGCCTCTGCCTCCAGTTTAGGATAAGGCACATAAGAACGGATGAAGTTCACTTTCTGGGGATTATAGTCTATCTCTTCCGTCTGGGCGTTTTTCGCGAAGTCAAGTACAACAGGCCCTGGACGACCTGTACGCGCAATATAAAATGCCCGACTTACAGCCCATGACACATCCTCAGCGTGGCGAATCTGATAGCTCCACTTTGAAATAGGCTGCGACACTCCGACTAAGTCTACCTCCTGGAATGCATCTGTGCCGAGAGCCCCGATAGGCACCTGACCTGCTATGACCACTATCGGAGTGGAGTCCATCATGGCATCGGCAATACCCGTAAGACAGTTGGTCACCCCGGGGCCGCTCGTAACGAGAGCCACTCCCACCTGACCAGAGACCCGGGCATAGCCTTCAGCGGCATGGGTAGCACCCTGCTCATGACGCACAAGGATATGGTCGAAACACTTCTTCTCGCCTCTCGTATAGTCGAAGAGCGCATCATAGACCGGCATTATGGCGCCTCCGGGATAACCGAAGATAGTCTTCACCCCTTCGGCCTGCAAGGCACGCATCAGAGCCTTGGCTCCTGTTATTCTATCTCTCATAATAATTTATTAATCTATTATTCTTATTCCTCCCTTGTCGGCCGACGACACGCTCTGGGCATAGGCCCGTAATGCCTTTGACACTACTCTGTTGCGCTTTAAAGGCTGCTGAGGACGGGCTGCAAGCTCTTCGTCAGAGAGTTTTACATTGATCGATCTCGAAGGAATATCTATAATGATGATATCACCATCCTTTATCTTTCCGATATTACCACCATTTGCTGCCTCAGGAGAGATATGCCCGATAGACAGTCCCGACGTTCCTCCCGAGAATCGTCCGTCGGTGATAAGAGCGCACTCCTTGCCGAGGTGCATACTCTTAATATATGATGTGGGATAAAGCATCTCCTGCATACCCGGACCACCCTTTGGACCTTCATGCGTGATCACCACGCAGTCACCACTCTTCACCTTGCCGCCAAGTATTCCCTCACAGGCATCTTCCTGGGAATCGAACACCACAGCAGGTCCTTCGAAATGCCAAAGGGATTCATCGACGCCAGCCGTCTTAACCACACAACCGTCCTGAGCGATATTGCCGAAAAGCACAGCCAGACCGCCATCCTTGGTGTAAGCATGTTGCAGATCCCTGATACAACCGTTAGCCCGGTCAGTATCAAGACTCTCCCACTCTTCAGACTGCGATCCCATCTTCGTAGAGAAACGGTTGCCTGGAGCCGAATAATATATCGAAGCAGAAGAATCCTCCTTACTCGTAACATCATACTTCGCCATAGCCTCACCTAATGTCATGCCGTCAACGCGTATTGCAGAGCCATCGACGAGGCCTCCCTTACTCAACTCATTGAGAATACCTAAGATACCGCCAGCCCGGCCACACTCCTGAACAGAATACTTCTGAGTGTTGGGAGCCAGCTTGCAGAGACAAGGCACCTTGCGGCTCAGTGCGTCAATATCCTTCATCGTAAAGTCTGCGCCTGCCTCCTGAGCCACAGCGAGCAGATGCAGGACGGTGTTAGTGCTTCCTCCCATGGCAATATCCAGGGACATAGCATTCATAAAGGCCTTACGGGTAGCAATGCTACGAGGCAGGACACTATCGTCGCCATCCTCATAATAGGCAAAGGCATTCTTTACCACCTGGCGGGCAGCAGCCTTGAACAGCTCTATCCTGTTGGTATGTGTAGCCAGGATCGTGCCATTGCCGGGAAGCGAGAGCCCGATAGCTTCAGTAAGTGAATTCATCGAGTTGGCAGTAAACATGCCGGAGCAAGAACCGCATCCTGGACAAGCGCATTTCTCTATCTCCTCTATCTCCTCGTCGGTGACCGAGGGGTCAGCCCCCTTTACCATCGCAGTGATGAGGTCGGCATTCTCACCGCGCCACCTGCCTGCCTCCATAGGACCTCCGCTGCAGAACACTGTCGGGATATTGAGCCTCATGGAGGCCATCAGCATGCCTGGCGTCACCTTGTCACAATTGGATATGCAGATCATCGCATCAGCCTTGTGGGCATTTACCATATATTCGACGCTGTCGGCTATGATGTCCCTGCTCGGAAGTGAATAGAGCATACCGTCATGACCCATCGCAATACCGTCGTCGATGGCTATAGTATTGAATTCAGCAGCATAACAGCCCATCCGCTCTATCTCTGCCTTTACTATCTGACCTATCTCATGCAGATGTGTATGACCAGGCACAAACTGGGTAAACGAATTTACAACAGCAATTATCGGTTTGCCAAACTGCTCATGCTTCATGCCTGTTGCCACCCATAGGGCACGGGCGCCAGCCATCCTTCTTCCTTCTGTGCATACTGCACTTCTCAACTGATTTTTCATAAGTCGTAAGTTTAATTGGTGTGCAAAGTTACACTAAATTCCAATAAATACAAAGGTTTTAATGTTTTTTGTGAGAAAAACGTTTGGTTTATTGAGACTAAAGTGTTAAATTTGCAACCGAAAAATGATAATAATTACAAATTAAACTTTATTTTAGTATGAATATCGGACGTAGTATAAGGGAAGTGATGAAGAAGAGAGGCATGAGTGCCACTCGCCTCGCTAGGGAAATTCCATGTGAAAGAACAAACGTCTACAATATCTTTGGAAGGAAAGATATCAGCACAAAACTTTTATGGAGAATTTCTGAAGTATTAGATTACAATTTCTTTGAGGAATTTTCCAAAGAATTCGCAAAAGGTCAAAACAAGCGCAAATAATTAAAATATGCTGACTGTCGACAAAGAGTCACAGCCAGCATATTATTTAATTAGAATAGCGGGGATTACTTGATTTCCGCTATTATTTTAGCACCTTCTTTAAGAGCTTCCATATTTAATGGAATCATTTCGTGATGGCGTTCAGGCAAAGTCTTGAACAATGCCTTTTCAACACCCTTGTCGCTGACTACTGGTGCCACCTTAAGCAGGCCTCCAAGCACGATCATATTGAAGACTTTACCATTCTTCATCTCAGCAGCCTTGTCCATCGCATTGATCTCATAGATGGTAATATCCTTGCGGGTAGGCTTCTTGATGATTCCAAATCCGTCATAGATGAGTATTCCGCCTGGCTTGATCTTCGGCTCGAACTTTTCCAGAGAAGGCTGGTTGAGCACAACAGCGATGTCGTACTTGCTGAGGATAGGCGAAGAGATGCGCTCGTCGCTCACAATCACAGTAACGTTGGCCGTACCGCCACGCTGCTCAGGACCGTAGGCGGGCATCCAGGTCACATTTTTATCCTCCATCAGTCCACTATAAGCCAGAATCTTACCCATCGAGAGCACGCCCTGACCGCCGAAACCTGAAATAATTATCTCTTTCTTCATATTTATTATCTTTGTTTCGCAAAGAAACTTGAACAATACACCAGAATCTATACCAGAAATCCGAATATATTCTTATTTCTGAATAAATCATTCATATTATTCACATTTCTTTCATAACTATCATTTATTAGTCGTATCCTTGAGATCTCCCTTTGGATAGAAGGGGAACATGTTCTCCTTCATCCATTCGTTAGCCTTGGCAGGAGTAAGTTTCCAACCGCTGTTGCATGTTGACACAAACTCCACGAGACTTGATCCCTTGCCAGCCATAGAAGCTTCGAAAGCCTTTCGCAGAGCCTTCTTTGCCTTCAGGATAGAGGCCACGCTCTCCACGCTCTGACGAGTGACATAGCATGTACCTTCCAGCTGTGCTGCAATATCAGCCATCTTCAGAGGATAGCCATGAATCTGAGGATCACGGCCATAGGGACATGTGGATGTCTTCTGGCCTATGAGTGTGGTAGGAGCCATCTGACCGCCAGTCATGCCATAGATGGCATTGTTGACGAAGATGATTACGATGTTCTCGCCACGATTCAGGGCATGAATAGTCTCACAGGTTCCGATACATGCCAAGTCGCCATCACCCTGATACGTAAACACGAGGCGGTCGGGCCAGCAGCGCTTGATGCCCGTAGCCAGTGCGGGAGCACGGCCGTGGGCTGCCTCCTGCCAGTCTATATCTATATAATTGTACGCGAAAACGGCACAGCCTACTGGCGATACACCTACGGCTTTGTCTTCCATACCCATCTCCTCGATGACTTCGGCAATGAGTTTATGCACTACTCCGTGACTACAGCCGGGACAATAGTGCATGTTGTTGTCGTTCATCAGCGTCGGCTTCTTGCAGACGATGTTTTCTGGTTGAACTATCTGATTTCTATCCATTGTTACTTTTTCTTTATTATCTCTTTAAGAGCATTTACGATTTCTTCCGGATCGGGAACGATACCTCCCAGGCGTCCGAACTGCTCTACAGGCACTACTCCGTTGACAGCCAGACGCACATCCTGCACCATCTGCCCGGCATTGATCTCTGCCACAAGGATTCCCTTTACCTTCTTCGACAACTCAGTGATCTGCTTTGTAGGGAACGGGAATAGTGTGATAGGACGGAAGAGGCCGACCTTTATGCCCTGCTCACGGGCTATCTCGACACTCTTCTCTGCGATACGGGCTGCAGAGCCAAAGGCTACGATAGCATACTCAGCATCGTCCATCTGCTGCTCTTCGAAGCGCACCTCATTCTCCTGAATCTTAGCATATTTCTCCTGCAGTGCGATATTGCGCTGCTCCATGATCTCTGGCTTTAACTCAAGCGAAGTGATAACTACACGCTCGCGACCACCCTTCGGCTTGCCAGTAGATGCCCAGGGGCACTGCTTGATAACCTCCTCGTCAGTACGACGGGGCTTGAAAGGAGGCAGCACCACTTTCTCCATCATCTGGCCGATGACACCATCGGAGAGAATCATGGCAGGATTACGGTACTTGAATGCCAGCTCGAAGGCCAGATCGACAAAATCGGCCATCTCCTGAACGGAAGAAGGAGCCAGCACGATCACCTTATAGTCGCCATTACCACCACCACGGGTAGCCTGAAAATAGTCACCCTGAGAAGGCTGGATAGTACCCAGTCCGGGACCTCCTCGCTGCACATTGACAAACACGCCCGGCACCTCGGCACCAGCCATATAAGTGATGCCTTCCTGCATCAGGGCGACACCTGGAGATGAGGAAGAGGTCATTGCACGCTTGCCAGCTCCGGCAGCTCCATATACCATATAAATTGAGGCAAGCTCACTCTCTGCCTGAACCACCTGCATACCGGTGGTCTCCCAAGGCTTCAGCTCTGCCAATGTCTCAATAACCTCACTCTGCGGAGTAATAGGATAGCCGAAATAGCCGTCGCATCCGCAACGAATAGCTGCATGGGCGATTGCCTCATTGCCTTTCATCAATACAACTTCTTGCGTACCGTCGGTAGCAAGCGTTGACGCCGTTACTTTTTCTTCTGCCATAGCTTATTCCTCCACTCTTTTACGATACACGGTGATACATCCGTCGGGGCATACGATGCCACAAGAGGCACAGCCAATGCAGGCTTCCTCCTTGACTGCCTCCACATAAGGATATCCGTGAAGATTCACTTTGTTGGCCAATGCGATAACCTTCTGAGGGCAGGCGATGATACAAAGCGAACATCCCTTGCACCTTTCGGTATTCACCTCAATGGCGCCTTTCATTTTTGCCATATTTATTTTGTTTAATGCATTAATCTGTCACAAAATCGGGTGCAAAGATAACAATAAGATAGGAAATAACCAAAAGAAAACCGCTTTTTCTTTTGGTACAATGAAAAATAAGAAGTTGCACAGAGCTGATTCATCCGAAACGGACATATCTGCCTGCCTTCACGTAGGTATAACATTATTATACAAGATACAAGTATTTGTACACAATTTGGTTAAAATCCGTAAAGACATGTTAAATCAACATAATTTCTACACATTTTATTTTGTCATTATACATAAATCTTATTAATTTTTTGTATATTCGCACGGGATTGACCATTAAACCTTTAAAATAATAAACTTATGTCTATCAAGATTTTTAAAAGTATGCTTGCTATAGCATCTGTAGCTGTAGTTATTGCATCGTGCTCAAAATCCCTGGACATGCCGAGTCCGGATAACACGCTTGAAAATCAGAAGATGGTGTACAGCGAAGCATTCAAGAAGGAATTCGGAACTCCTGCTTCAAATCAAAACTGGGGTTTCGGCAGTTTCAGTATGGAAGAGGTGACGAAGCCCGAAGGCTCGCCGGACATTCCCGATGATGCCGCAGGTTCACGCACTATTACTCGTGCCGTAGCAACAGAGGTGACTAAGACAAGTAAAAAGCAATACCAGTCAGCCGAAGAAGTATTAGCCTTAGAGACTGCCGTATGCTATTTCTACCTTAGGGTTGACAACAAAATCATGTCACAAGAACTGAATGGAGTACAAGGCTACGCAACAAACATGTATTACCCTAAGACAATGGATCTGGGCAATGGTGTAAAGGACAGTGAGATTAATACTGACAACACAGGAAGTATCATCATCTCAAAGTGGGAAGAGCTGGGGCTGTCAACCAAAGGAGGTCTCACCTATGCTACTGATGACCAGCCTATCCCAGAGACCATATTCGAGAAAGTGCCAACATTCGAGACAATGGCCCTGCACATTCCTGATGCAGAGAAGGCAAAGCTTGTAGGCAGTGTGGAGGCATTCAACTCAGACAACTACAAGATCTTCTGGTACGTTGCCAAGTGGCAGGCTTCCGACAAGGCCATCCACATAGATGGTGTAGTAGTACCAAAGAACCAAGTGACGGTAAACATACCTGAATACAAGAAGAGAATCATCGTAGAGGATCTGAAGGGCAACATCAATGCCTCAACAGTGATCGACGGCAGCGATTTCGACTACAATGATGTCGTCTTTGATGCCATCACCTGGAAACTTGACGGGAAGACCCACCTTAAGATCATCGTACGTGCAGCAGGCGGTCAGATGCCTATCTATGTGCACGGGAAGGAGATACACGACGGTATCGGCTATATGTTCAACACCGCTAATCCAAACTACGATTTCGGTAAGGTACTAATAGAGAATGAGATCATCGAAGGTGCTGACGCTGAGACATTCGACTTCAATAGCATCGACGTAGTAGTCGACGTGAATGGTGTGAAGACGACAGCAGCCTCAAACATCGGTGAAGCACCTGAGAAGATAGCTGTGGGAGTAGACTACAAGTGGTGCAAGGAGAAGCAGAACATCAAGGACGCCTACCCACGTTTCACAGAATATGTCGGCAACAAGTCTGTCACCGACTGGTGGAAATAATCCAAAGAATTCCCTAAAAACCCACTATACGCATAATCCCTGAGCCTTTGCGGGTTCAGGGATTACATTTATATGTGCGAAGACACGTAATGGCTTCATCACGCTCATAGCCACAGCAGCCCCAGCTCCCATACCGAGACGGCGCAGGAACTCTCTTCGGCTGACATTCTTCTGACGGTTTCCTTCCATAATCATTCCATTTTTTTACTTTATTACTTTTGCAGATATTCTCTTGGCACGGGCCTCTGACTGATTTGACAGCTTGCCTTTCAGATATGCCTCTATTATCAGTCCAGCCATCGGAGCTGCAAGATCGGCTCCAAAGCCGCCATGCTCTATATACACCGAGACAGCTATTTTCGGACTGTTCATAGGTGCAAATCCGATAAATGCAGAATGGTCGGCACCAGGATTCTCAATGGTACCTGTCTTTCCACAAATCGGATATGTAGTTCTTATGCTCGTGGCAGTGCCCTTCTCCACAGCCTGCCGCATGCCTTCCACCACTACGGGATAGGCATCGGCAGATACCCTCGTCTGGCGTTTGTTCAGGTAGCGCTGATTAGTTGTACCCTTATGGATATGAGGAATAAAGTACCACCCTCTGTTGGCGATGGTGACAGCGAGGTTACAGAGTTGCAATGGAGTACAGGTGACATCTCCCTGCCCCATGCCTGCCCACCAGATGGTCTTACCGTCCCATCCGTTCTTGTATCGACGGTTCAGATAGTCTGCTCCTGCAAGCAAGCCTCCCTGCTCACCGCTTATGTCTATGTGCATCGGGCCGCCCAATCCCATCGACTGCATATATCTGCGCCAGGTGGTGATGGCCTCGTCTCGTGACTCATACATGAACTCATCATTTATCATCGAACCAAAGTTGACGATAAACCAAGTGTTACAGCTATAGGCCAGCGCATCTTTCAGGTTGAGTGGTGAACGATGCTTATGGCATCCCACCTTGATATTCCCGTCGGTAATACCTTCATTGCATTCTATAGTTGTCTCAGGCGAGACAAAACCTTCAGAGAGCATTGCCAGAGCCTGAGCCGTCTTAAATGTAGACCCTGGAGCCTGAGGCTTTCCTATAGCCTGACGAACGTCGAATCCGCTGGGTGTGTTTGTGGCGAGACAGAGTATTTCACCATTTTCAGGATTAATGGCTACTATTGCTCCCGTCTTTCCCTTCAGCAGCCTTGCTCCAAGGTCCTGCAGTATCGGGCGCACTGTCAGTGCTCCGTCTGTAGGAAGTCCCTGAGCCACAACCGCTTGCCCAGCCATAAGAGCGCTTATCAATAATATTAAGAGAAATGAGTATCTTTTCATAATGTGTGTTTTAGGCATCCGTTATGGATTATACATATCCTTGCAGTAGAAGGCCATTATGTCGTCAAGCATGTGCTTGGCCTCGACAGCCGGGCTGTCAGGGTCAAGCTCTATTGCCTGAATATAGCAGTTGATGGCCTCATGCCATTTTGACTGCTTGCGAAAGGCGTTGCCCTGTTCGTACCACTCTTGAGCAGTCATGTCCGACTATTTATAATACTCTTTCTTACCAGCAGCAAGGGTATTCTTCATCAGCGAACAGATAGTCATCGGCCCTACTCCACCGGGAACAGGAGTGATGAACGAGCACTTTGGAGCCACCTCGTCGAACTTCACGTCGCCATTCAGACGGAAGCCGCTCTTCTTGGAAGCATCAGCAACACGAGTAGTGCCCACATCGACTATCACAGCCCCCTCCTTCACCATATCGGCAGTGACGAAGTCAGGCTGACCGATAGCAGCGATAATGATGTCTGCAGCCCGGCATTCATCCTTCAGGGTCTTTGAGCGAGAGTGGCATACAGTCACTGTAGCGTCGCCATACTGCTTCTGCATCATCAGCTGAGCCATAGGCTTGCCAACGATATTAGAGCGTCCCAGTATGACACACTTCTTGCCGCTTGTCTCGATACCGTATCGTTTCAGCAGTGTGATGATTCCGAGCGGTGTAGCCGAGATGAAGCAAGGCAGGCCGATAGCCATACGACCTACGTTGATAGGATGGAATCCGTCTACATCCTTCCGATAGTCGATGGCCTCGATGATCTTCTGCTCGTCGATATGCTTCGGGAGAGGCAGCTGGACGATGAATCCGTCTACGTCATCATCCTTATTCAGCTTGTCGACACATGCCAGGAGCTCGACCTCTGTGATATTGTCCTCAAAGCGTATAAGAGTGCTTTTGAATCCGCAGGCCTCGCAAGCCAGCACCTTGTTTTTTACGTATGTCTCAGAGCCGCCGTCGTGACCCACGAGCACTGCCGCCAGATGTGGCTGCTTGCCACCATTGGCGATTATCTCCTTCACTTCCTCAGCAATCTCTGCCTTGATGGCTGTTGCCGTTGCCTTTCCGTCTATCAGTTGCATATCTTTCTATCTGCTTCTATCTTCTAACTAAAACTTCGGTCCTCCCTTCATCTTCATAGCAGCGGCCATCTGCGCCATGCGGCTGTTTCCCATGCCCGAAACCATCTTCATCATCTTACGAGTCTGGTCGAACTGCTTCATCAGCCGGTTCACATCCTCAATCTTCATACCGCTTCCCTTGGCAATGCGCAGGCGACGGCTCTGGTTGATGATATCCGGATTGGCACGCTCCTTGGGAGTCATCGAGTTGATGATAGCCTCGATGCCCTTGAAGGCATTGTCGTCGATATCCACATCCTTGATGGCCTTGCCTACACCGGGAATCATCGATGCGAGGTCTTTCAGGTTACCCATCTTCTTGATCTGCTGAATCTGCCCCATGAAGTCGTCGAAGTCGAACTTGTTCTTGCGGATCTTCTTCTCCAGTCGTCTGGCCTCTTCCTCATCGAACTGCTGCTGTGCACGCTCCACGAGCGACACGACGTCGCCCATGCCGAGGATACGGTCGGCCATTCGCTCTGGATGGAACACGTCGATAGCCTCCATCTTCTCGCCAGTACCCACAAACTTGATAGGCTTTGTGACCACAGAGCGGATACTCAGTGCAGCACCGCCACGGGTGTCACCATCGAGCTTCGTGAGGACTACGCCGTCGAAGTCGAGCCGGTCATTAAACTCCTTTGCCGTATTCACTGCATCCTGACCAGTCATCGAGTCAACCACGAAGAGAGTCTCGTCAGGATTGATGGCCTGCTTCAGGGTAGATATCTCGTTCATCATCTCCTCATCTACAGCCAAGCGACCTGCGGTGTCGATGATAACCACCGTGTAGCTCTCCTGCTTTGCCTTTCGGATAGCGTTCTGGGCTATCTCGACTACGTTCTTGTTGCCCTCCTCAGCATATACATCGACGCCAACGGTCTGAGCCACGACCTTCAGCTGCTCGATAGCGGCAGGACGATACACGTCGCAAGCCACCAGCAGCGGCTTCTTATGCTGGCGCTCCTTAAGCATCTTTGCCAGCTTACCAGTGAATGTGGTCTTACCCGAACCCTGAAGACCAGACATCAGGATAACGGCAGGGCGATTGTCGAGCTTCAGCTCAACGGCCTTTCCTCCCATCAGCTCTGTCAGCTCATCATGAACAATCTTCACCATCAACTGACT
>DGTJ01000113.1:19457-25903 GCA_002393725.1 Prevotella sp. UBA4339
CCACCTTGTAGTTGACATCGGCGTCGAGCAGAGCGCGACGAACATCCTTGAGGGTCTCTGCCACATTGATCTCTGTGATCTTACCCTCACCCTTAAGTATCTTAAATGATCTTTCTAACCTGTCTGATAAATTCTCGAACATAATAACTTGTCTTATTTTGGGGTGCAAAGGTACGAATAAAAAACGAGACCCACAAACTTTAGGCCTCGTTTTTATATAGATAAGGTGAAATTACAGACCCCGACAAGCTGTTTTTACGGTTACTTAACGATTTTGGTGCTTGCCTCAGAGCGGCCTACCATTGAGAACTCACATCCGCAATACTGCTGATTATAGAAATCAAACTCCTTCAGCAGCTGGTTACGGCGCTCATATAGCCCACCCTTCCGCCAGTTCTGTGCCCAGAACACAGTGCCTTCCACATCCTGCTCTGCCTGACGGCCGGCACGCTCTATCTGCTCCAGACTCTTCCATCGGCTGGAGGCGAGCGTGGTGGTGAAATATTTGAGTCCCAGCTGCTTAGCCTTGCGTGCAGCCATCGTCAGGCGGAGGGTAAAGCATGTCTCGCATCGCCGTCCTCGCTCTGGCTCACCTTCAAGTCCGCACACGTCCTGTCGCCATTGCTCATGGTCGTAGTCTCCGTCAATCCACGTCAGCCCGAGGCTCTCAGCGTGCCGCTTGCTCTCTTTCTTTCGTATCTCGTACTCTTCGATGGGAAAGATATTCGGATTGTAATAAAAAATAGTAGGACGTATATCATGCTCCACGAGCCATTCCACTATGGCCGATGAGCATGGGGCGCAGCATGCGTGAAGCAGCACCTCCTTCACCCCTTCTTCCGGAACGACAATCGCTGGTCTCTTCAATTCCTCACTCCTCCTGTCTTAAAGTCCTCTTGCCTTCCAAATACGGTCCTTTGCGGCATTTATCTCCTGGAACTTCTTCTCTGCAGCCTTGCGCACATCCTCGCCCAGTGAGGCCACCTTGTCAGGATGGTGCTCAAGCGCCAGTTTGCGATATGCCTTCTTCACCTCGTCATCAGAGGCATTGGGGCTTACTCCAAGCACCTTATAGGCATCCTCGAGGGTCCCTCCTGAGAGATGTAGCATAGAGTCCACCTCCTTTGGGGCAAGCCCCATCCACTGGGCGCACTCTCTGAGGGCTGTCACCTCGCTCTGAGGCACATTGCCGTCGGCCTTTGCCACCAGCACGAGATAGTTCAGCAGCTGCAGCCTCTGCGAATAGTCCATCTGCTGGTTTATCTGTCCGCAGCACTGACGCACCGTCGACTTAAACTGCTGCCACCCCTCGCGCTTCTGCTCGTCGAAGAGCTTGTTGAGTATCTCATTACCCTGACTGACGGCACTATCGCCAAAGTTCTGACGAAGCATCTGGCGCACCAGTTCCATCTCTGAGTGCATCGCCTTACCGTCGGCCTTGATGATATATGACGACAGTACAAGCAGTGAGAAGAGGAAACTGTTTCTCTGTCCCTGTGCCTGTCGCTGACGGAAGGCCTTCTGATATGCCTGACTATAGTCCTGATATGACTGCTGCCAGTTGCCCGTGTCGCGCTCCGAGCCTGATCCCCACGTGCCCGAGTTGTCCGGATTATTCACACCGTCGAGCATCGAGTCGAACATCGTGCCCACAAGATATCCTGCAAGTGCTCCAAGCGGACCGCCTGCCATCCATCCGATAAATCCTCCTATCCACTTACCTGCTGCCATTATCTGAATACTATTCTACGTTGGAATTACTGATTGCTTCTAAAAACTCCTGCTGGATGATGCCGTTGGTAGCTACCACACTGTTACCCTGAGTGAAATCCTCAGAGCCTTCATAGTCGGTCACCATGCCTCCAGCCTCCATCACTATCAGGCTGCCAGCCATATAGTCCCACTGCCCGATATACTGTTCCGCATAACCGTCGAGCCTGCCTGACGCCACATAGCAGAGCGCCATCGCTGCCGAGCCGCAGGCACGGATGCTGCCCACATTACCGTAGAGGCGGTCGACGAGCCGCTTCATGACAGGCTTATAGGCATCGCTGTTGTAAGGGAACTGCAGACAGAGCAGCGCATCCTGCATCGTCTGAGAGCTGACGCGCAGGGGCTTGCCGTCGACAAAAGCCCCACCACCCTGCCAGGCATAGAAGCACTCATCGCCGCATATCTCATACACCACTCCGATGAGCACCCGCCTGCCCTGCAGCAGGGCGATGCTTACGGCATAGGGCGCATACTGGTGGATGAAGTTCGTGGTGCCGTCGAGCGGATCGACCACCCATAGCATCTGCTCGGCATCATGACCGGCAAGGCCTTCCTCAGTGATAAACCCAGCCTCAGGCAACAGCTCTCGCAGAGCACTGACTATCAGCCGCTCCGAACCCTTATCCACATACGACACATAGTCGTGCGCATGCTTCCGCTCAACGCTGTCAAGGGAGAACTTCTTGCGTTCCTCCCTGATATAGCTACCTGCCCGCCTGGCAATCTCGCATACGGACAGTGCCTTCTCCTCCAAATTCATCTACATCCAAGAATAATTGAACCTATAATTCCCATAATCAATATACTTTATTGGTTTATGCTGCAAAATTACGCATTTTCCATTAAACTACAAAACAATCTTGACTATTTTTTTCCTGTCAGCGTGCGCTTACCTGTAAGAACACGCTGTGGAAGCTCGCCAGTGCGGGTCAGCGTGAAGTCGGTGGCAGAGAACCATTTCGAGCGGCATTGCTGCCCTGTGAATGACGTATCGTTCGTCATGCCGTAGGCAATAGTGCCGTCGGTAGAGACGATGTTGTCGATGGTGACTACCGACCAGCCGTCGAGGCATTCGGCATGATGGCGCACAGCGGCGAAGTCAACTTTCAGGTTGAGATACTTCAGGCATATTACACTATCCTTTCCATTCTCCAGCTCCTGTTGCAACAGGTCGTAGAGTCCTGCAGGCTTGTCGTCGTATGCAGGTATCTCCATCAGGTAGGTGCTGTCGGCAGCCATTGCATAGACGTAGGCCCCGGGCCCTTCGGCACGTACCAGACAGTCGAGGCGATAGACACCGGGCTTAAGATCCTGCTTGCGCTCCACGCGAAGAATGGCCTCGCAGTTCTCATCGTAGGTGTCGAGGTAGCGCATCGTTCTGTCACCCGTCGGATAGCGTCCGCTCCAGGTGTAGTGGTCGCAGTTGACGGCGGCCAGCAGATTCCATCCGCCCTTCCGCAGGAAGTCGCGGTCCTCTTCACTCATCTTCACACCCTGATAGCGATAAGTGCCTTGAAAACTATACTTCTGGTCAAAATACTGCTCGCTGTATTGGTTCATGATGATGCCGCAGGGCACTACGCAGCAGAGGGCCACGATCCAGAGGAGAATCAGCGTGATGCGCTGCCCAATGCCCATCGGCTGTGTCTTGCCCGTCAGAGAGAGCACCATGTGGATTATGGCGTAGATAGGTATCAGCAGCAACATGAACAGTGTGAAGGTGAAGAGCACTATCACCATGGGATTAGACTGATAGAGGCCCGCCAGTCCTAACGATTCCAGGCTCCAGGGCATGCTGCTGGTGACTGGCAGGACGAGGGCGCAGACCACCATTACGAGAGCAATCAGAGCACAAACGCAGAGGAACAGGCATACCACGAGAGCCACGCCCACGGAGAATCCAACGAGCAGTTTCAGCATCAGGGAGAAGAGCGAGCGCAGCAGGTTTGGGCTCTGAGTGGCAGTCTCGTCTTTCTCCACCACCACGTCGGCCAGGTTCTGCGGCGTCACGTCCTTGCCCTCCATCTGCAGCATCTGCTCCGGAGTCTTGGCCTCAGGCAGCACGATGGCCAGTATGATGTAGACTATCAGTCCGATGCCGTAGCATGCTGTGAACACTATTGTGGCCAGCCGCCAGATGACGGGGTCGGTGCCGGTGTATGTGGCAAAGCCCGACAGCACACCTGCCAGCATCTTGTCCTTGGGATTGCGGAAGAGTTTCTTTCCTGCAGTCCTTGCACGTACGTTATCATATATGTCCTGGGCAGCAGAGCGTACAGATTCGTAGCGGCTGTCGGCAGCATCGCCGTCGCCGCCTTTCTCTTCCTCGCCAGCCAGCTGTTCAGGCTTGCCGATGCGTGTGATGACGTCCTTCACGTGGTCGATGGTGATGGCCTCTGTGCCCTGCTGGCGCAGTTCTTCAAACAGTTCGGCTATGCGTGCCTCGATGTCGTCAACGATTTCGTCGCCTCCCTCCTGCTTGCCGAATGAGTGGCGGAGCGAGTCGATATAGTGCTGTAGCATCTCGTATGCGTCCTCGTCTATCTGGAACAGACGGCCGCAGAGGTTGATGGTGATATTCTTCTTCATTTTGATTCTATCATTTTAGGGTGGATATTCTTGAGATAATTGATGGTGTTGGCGAGTTCCGTCCATGAGGCATCAAGGCCTTCGAGGAACTTCTCTCCCTCAGGGCTGAGGGCATAGTACTTGCGCGGAGGCCCCTGTGTCGACTCCTGCCACTGGTAGCAGAGCAGCCCGTCGTTCTTCAGGCGCGTGAGCAGCGGGTAGAGTGTCCCCTCCACCACGAGCAGCTCGGCTGCCTTCAGCTGCTGGATGATGTCGCTGGCATACGATGGGCGGTGCTTCAGCAGCAGTAGCACGCAGTACTCCAACATGCCTTTCCGCATCTGTGACTTTGCATTCTCGATATTCATACTCTTTCTGTTTTTTAATATGATTTCGGGTGCAAAGATAGGAATAATTTTAGTACCTTGCAATACAAAGTACTAAAATAATGCATAGAATTATATAAATTTAACCATTGAGCCGCTTCACTGTAGCAAATAAGCTCTGCTGACAGTGCCGGCATCTGCCGACTGTGCGACAGACAGCAGTGCTGCGAGGTCGGGCTGCGCCGTGTGCGACGGCACGAAGTCTATGTCGGGTATGACGATGGTCTTGAACCAGTCTCTCAGCAGACCTTTGTATCGGTTCTGCGAGTCGGCCACGAGCATCAGCACCTGCCGTCCGTCGGCCAGCCTGGGGCCCTTGCAGATGCCTTCGTAATTGGCATAGGTCAGGTTTGTCATGTTCAGACGTGTGCGGAACTCTGTGATGAGCTGTTTCTGCAGCAGGTCGCCGGGCTGCTGTAGCGAGGGGTTCACCAGATACAGCTTGACGTGTACGAACGACCCTATATACTGAGGTGTCTCCCTCACCTCGCGCTCCAGGATCACTATCTGTCCGTTGTCGAGAGCCGTCATGCCGCTCACCCCCAGCGTGCTCTTCCCGTGGCGGCCCTTAACGGCCGAGGAGTCGGTCATGTACCAGTACTGCTCGCATGGCTGCAGGTCGTCGCCGAAGCTCTGCAGGCGCAGCACGTTGGCTATCTTCCTCTTGATATTCGGCTTCTCGCCGTCGCTCTTCAGCGTGTTCTCCGTAGTGGCCCAGAAGCGGTGGGTGACGGCATTATACGTCAGAGCCTCGAAGCCGCGATTGCCGTAGGTGATGCCAAACACGCTGGGTATGGCAAGCCGCCGCCCTGTCAGCTGCCCGTCGAGGGTGTACTCCAGTATCTGGCCGTCGGCCTCGCCGCTGACGAACACCGTGTTCGAGGCTGGCACATAGCAGATACCCTCTTCGTCGCGGTTGGGCTTGTCGGGCATTGTCATGAAGCCTTCACTCCTGATGTCCTTGATATCGCCCGTAATGGTGTCGGTACGGATGTTCATCACGTGGAAGCCGGCCGTGCGCGACTTGTCATCGGCCACAGCATAGCGATCGCCGCCCAGCCAGGTGATGCCGCTATAGTTGCCTGCCGGCATCGCCTTGTGGAAACTGCGCTGTTTGTTCACCGTCAATTGCTGGGCCGACACCTCTGCGGAGGCAGCCATAAGGGCCATCAGAACCCAAATCTTATAGTTTGTATTCACCATTTGCATAACTTGTCGTTTTTAAAATCGGGTACAAAATTACAAACAATCTGCCAAACCACAAAGTATTCGGTCGAATAGTTTCTTGCCGAGTTTCACTTCACGGCGCTGTGCAATTACTTTCATTGCCATAGTCTAATCTAGTTTTGTGTTGTTAAATATTTTAGTTAATTCTCTCTGTGTCTCGGAAACAGGCTTCCAGACGGGGTATTAAAGGAAAATCTTGCTACCATTAATGCGCGCAATTTCTAGATTTAATGCTCGCAATTTCTTCTATTAACGACCGTACTTGTTCCTCCTTTCATTTGACGCTGCAAAGGTACGAAAAATTCGTGTATCTACCAAATTTTTTCCGAAAAAAGCACTTAAAAAAACACTTTAACTAATGTGGTGTATAAAAAAGACAGTTTTGAGCTATGTCATTAGTCATTTTTAGTCATTAGTCATTAGTCATTTAGTCATTAAGCTTTTTGTGATTCGGGGTAATTTTTGCCCATATAAATATATTAATTATAATTA
>DGTJ01000045.1:0-5560 GCA_002393725.1 Prevotella sp. UBA4339
AGATTCTCGTCCATCTGGCGCCAGAACATCTTGCGGGCTCCGGCATCGTAGGCATCGTAGAACGACCCACGGAAGCCGAGCCAGTCGTGAATATCGTCCTTTACTGCCTGATGATACATCCAGCCGTTGTTGTCAAGCTCCTTGTAGTTGTCTACACTATCGTAGAACTTAGGCCATACTGAGATCATGAAACGTCCGTGCATGGCGTGAACGCTGTCGAGCATAGCCTGAGGATTTGGATATCGTTCTGTCTCAAACTTATGGCTGCCCCAGGAGTCGAGCTTCCAGTAGTTCCAGTCCTGTACGATATTGTCAATAGGGATATGTCGCTTACGGAACTCAGCCAGTGTCTCCTCTATCTCACCAGAAGTCTTATACCGCTCACGGCTCTGCCAGAAGCCCAGCACCCACTTTGGATACAGGCTGGCCTTTCCGGTAAGAGTGCGATAGCCTGAGATGACCTGATCGAGGTTCTCCCCGGCAATGAAGTAATAGTCCATATCCTTCGCCATCTCACTCCATACAGACAGCTTCTCGCGCTCAACCTTGCTTCGGGGCTCAGACACGCGCAGACCGCAATAAGCCTCACCCCCATCAGGACGCCACTCTATACGCAGCTGTACGCGACGACCTTTCTGCAACTCGGTAGAGAACTTATATGTATTGGGATTCCAGGCAGTACGCCAGCGCTCGGGCACTACCTCGTCACCGTCGATGTAAACCTTCACATAGCCCGAGTAATAGAGTATAAACTGATAAAGCTGCTTCTTCCCCTTGCACTTGCCACAGCACTCCGGCTCGATAAAGCCCTCGTAAGTGACATTGGCACCTTGCAGACTAAAGCCCTTGGGGAGATTCTTGATGCCGCCATTATCTGTCTTCTTGGCTATCTCCGACGCTGCAGGATAAGCATACTCATAATAGATAGAATCCTCATCACGAACCAGCTTCTTGCCATTTGCATCTACATAGGTTCCTGTGAGATGTCCCTCCTTGCCGCTACGGTTGTAGAGTTTGAAGGCACGATTCAGCTGCAGATAGTCATTGGGATTACCAAACCGGCAGTAGCTGTAGGAATCCCAAAGCAGGCCATAGTTCCTATTCGACAGCACGAAGGGGATGGACACCTTGGTATTATACTGGAAAAGGTCTTCGCTCTTGCCCTTCATATTAAACTCTTCGCTCTGGTGCTGTCCCAGCCCATAGAAAGCCTCATCGTCGGGCGAGTCGAACTTCATCTGCCAAGAGAGTCCATGCTTCATCTCCTCTGTGAGCTGTGCTCCGCCCTTCAGGCCATATTCGCGCTCCGGCACCGTGAAGTCCCAGAATTTCTTTCCGTCCTTGGCCTCCTTAAGCAGCTCATTGCCGTCGGCATCGAAGAATGTCACCTCACCGGTAGCCTTCGACACGACAGCCTTTACCTTCTTCGCCTTGACAATCACGTTGTCGCCATCCTCGGTAAGTGTGTATGAGCCCTTGGCTGGAGCCCTCTGCGGCACGATCATCAGCGATGCCGGCTTCTCGGGCAATGCATCCTTGGATGTAGCACGCAACCTGATAATCTGATCATTCATCACTTCCAGACGAATCACCTTTGCCTGACCTCCGTCGGGGCGGATTGTCACAATGTTAGCATTTGTCTGCACGTCGGCTGCCATCGAAGAGACTGCCATCAACAGTGCAGAAATCATAATTAGTAGTTTTCTCATTTGATTATTACTTTGGAATTATTCTTTTTGTATCGTCTTGTATCACTCGTCCATCATCATTGCCTCCTCTACAGGAATATCCTCCCCACATGGAATCTCTATGACGAACACCGTTCCCCCGCCCTGATTCTCCTCTGCACGGATGCCGCCATTATGAGCGAGGACTATGTCAAACACCTTATGCAGGTTAAGGTTATCGTCATCACCAATGAAATCGTCGAAGAGAGTAGCCATTGCCTTGCTGGGGATTCCAATTCCACTGTCGGCAACACGAATTTCTGCCTTGTCGCTCTTCTTCTCGAGGAACACCTTTATCTTACTCTTCGATGGAGAGAAGCTGGCAGAGTTGTTCAGAAGGATACTGAGCATCTCCCCAAGCTGACTCCTGTCGCCCATGACATCAAGGGCATCGACAAACGGGAAGTATCTCACCTCAATCACCTTGTCTTGGGGAGACTTGAAATCATCGCAGACCTGACGGAACAACGGCACAAGGTCGATCTGCTCCCTAACGAAGGCCTGTTCTTCTTCCTCTGGCTCGATTACCCCGTTTTCATCAGGTACATACACCTTCGACTCCCTCGCCTTAAACTCCTTCATCTCCTCTTGCATCTGCTTGCGCATCTCATTCATCCACTGTTTCTTCTCAGTCTCGCGCTGAAGCACCATCAGCTGCACCTTTTCATGCTGCTTGCGGAGGAACCACCTGCGCCAGAAGAAAGCAACAGCTGCCACGACAAGGATATACAGAAGTATCATCCAGCGAGTGCGGTAAAGCGGCGGACGGATCGTTATTTCCAGCTGGCTCTCTTCTTCTCCGAGTGTTCCATCTTCCTGGAGGATTCTTACGCAGAGAATGTAGGAGCCGGCACGAAGAGAGTTGAACGTGATGTTTGGGTCGGTCTCTGATGTCTTCACCCAATTCTCGTTGAAGCCCTCAAGCTTATACGCAAAACGCCTGCTGTTATTGATATTCACCTCATTAGTAGCCAATTGGATGGTAAATTGGTCATTGAACCTCAGGGAGAGTTCACGGCACCGGTCGAGTTCCTCTTCAATGATCACGCGTCCATCATACTCCTGACCTGCAACTATGTCCTGATTGAAAATCTGCAAGCCGCTGAATACAGGGTGCTCTTTCCTATGAACATCCTCAAGTTTTGAAGCATCGATAATGTCGAGTCCTCCCTGACCTCCTACCAGCACCTTGCCGTCGCGGGTAAGGAAGGTGGAACGCTGGTTGTAGACCGCCTTCTGAAGTCCGTCGCGGCTATTATAGCTACGGACATTGAACTGCCACGTGCCATCATTTTGTTTTATCGGAACGATGTTTGAAACACCATGATCGGTAACAGCCCAGATAGTGTGCTTCTTATCTTCTATGATAGAATTAATTGAAGATCCGTAGAGGCCGTTAGTCATATCAAGCATTGTAACAAACTTTGTCTCAGGGTCATATATGGTGAGTCCTGACGACGATCCTTGCCAGATGAGCCCCCGGCTATCTTCTATTACATAATTGGTAATGTTGATATTTACAGTTATCTCCGGAGTTTCGGGGATTACCTGATTGACAAGTTTACGGGATACGGGATTAACCAACGAATAAAAATTGCCCGTTCCTACCATCAGCCAGCCTTTCTTGGTCCATCCAACAGAAGTGAGGTAGTCGCTGGTAATCTGGCTGTTGGAAGTATTCCAGGTGTAATACTCCTGAGTCTTGGGGTCAAGCATCTGCAGTCCTCCTCCGAGAGTACTCAACCACATACGTCCCCACTTGTCTTCGGTAAGGGCCCACACACTATTGTTAGCAAGCCCATTACCATTATCTGAGGCCTGATAGTTCAATACAGTCGCCTCACTGGGTGAAGAAGGAATACAGTGAGTAAGACCTCCATTATATGATCCGAACCACAGCGAGCCGTCCTTTGACGGCCAAGAGCCCACAACGATATTGCTCACGAGACTGCTATTGTCCTTTGTGTAATGGTTTATTACCTCGCCCGTCTTGGGATTATATACTTTGATACCATCATCGTTGGTTCCCACCCAGTAGTTGCCAAACTTATCCTCGCTGACTGTGGTGACATCGCCCAACTCTACATTATATATACTCGACAGGCCTGGCACATACTGGCACACTCCGTTTTTATAGGTTCCTATCCACATGCTACCGTCATCGCCCTGCATAAGGCATCGCAGTGTGTTATCGCTGATAGTGGTCTCGTCAAACTTATTATGGAGAAACTGTTTCCACTGTTTACTCTTCAAGTCGACTACAATCAGCCCGGAATGATCGCAGGCGAGCCATAGCCAATTGTTCTTGTCGACGATAAGATTCCACACCATTAGAGGACCTGGTACACCCTCGATGCCATGAGCGACAAAATACTCCTCGATACTGGAATACCATTTCCTTTCTTTTTTAATATAGATATAAGTATGATCCAAAGCCTGGCACCAATAGTTCTCCTCATGATCTATAAACAGACGATACTCCTGATTCTCCGGACCTCCATTATCGTGTATCCAAGTATCCTCCCAGTCCACTTCGCCTTTATTGCCGTTAAGTGCGACCAACTGTCCCTTGTTTGTAGCAATAATTAGCCACCCTCCCATTTCACCTACAGTAGATATTCCATAGTCGGGTCGGAACTCATTTATTCCGTAACCAACCTTAATCTTCGTAATCTTATATCCTTTCTTTTCTTTCGGATGAATGCAATAGATTCCATCATCAAAGCTCTTAACCCAGATATTTTTCTTTGAGTCGATGTAAAGCCACTCCAGGCTTACATCAACACCGATCTTGGCAAGTTCACGCGAGGCATTACGCTCAAACTTCTCTGTCACTGGGTCATATACACAATAGTTCATGCCCTGACGCAACCACAGACGACCATCTCGGTCCTCATATGTACGATCACTATAGTTGTCACGCATAGAAGTAGTGTCACGCTTGTTGGAATAGAAAGACCTCACTCGATATCCATCGTAACGATTCAATCCGTAAGGGGTTCCTATCCACACATAGCCTCTCGAATCCTTAAACAAATTATTAACTTGTGACGAGGAAAGTCCGTTCTGGGTGTCAAGCCTACGGAATTTCATGTCAGGAATTAACGATGTCTGTCCCATTACAGAAAATGCAACGGAAACCAGGAGTAGTGATATAAGTTTTCTCATCTTGCGATTTTATATTATCGGAACACATTCAAGTGACAAAAGTAGGCATTTTTTGCGAAACTTACAAATTTTTGATAAAAAAAACACCTATTAGAGCCATTTTGTTTGGTCATTTCGGGGAAAAACCTTAATTTTGCGCCAAAATCATCAAACTAACAAATTATGCAACAATCAGAACAAGGTAGCAAATCTTACCTCATCAGTATCGTGATGGTCGCCGTATTGGGCGGCCTGCTGTTCGGTTACGACACAGCTGTTATCTCTGGAGCCGAGAAGGGTCTCCAGGCGTTTTTCATGGAAGCTAAGGACTTTGCCTATACCGACGGATGGCACGGGTTCACCTCTGCCTCAGCCCTTATCGGCTGTATCATCGGTTCGGCTCTCTCGGGATTCCTGGCAACCAACCTGGGACGTAAGAAGTCGCTCATCATTGCCGGACTGCTATTCTTCGTGTCTGCACTAGGCTCAATGGACCCTGAGTTCATGTTCTTCGAATACGGCACTCCCACCTATTCACTGCTCATCATGTTCAACTTCTATCGCGTCATCGGAGGCATCGGAGTCGGTCTGGCGTCTGCCATCTGTCCTATGTATATCGGCGAGGTGGCTCCTTCAAACATAAGAGGCATGCTTGTAAGCTGGAACCAGTTTGCCATCATCTTCGG
>DGTJ01000045.1:5622-15694 GCA_002393725.1 Prevotella sp. UBA4339
CAGCTGGTGGTCTACTTCGTCAACTTCTTCATCCTCGGCGACCATATTCAGCCTCTCGTAGAAGAGATGGGCAAGGGGCTGGCAGCCATCAATCCCGCAGCACAGTGGACGGTGACTACAGGATGGAGATACATGTTCGGTAGCGAGGCAGTGCCAGCCGGACTGTTCGCACTGCTCATCTGCTTCGTACCTGAGACACCGCGCTACCTCGTGAGCATAGGCCAGGACAGCAGGGCACTCGACATTCTCTCCAAGATCAACGGCAGCAGCAAGGCAGCACAGATTCTGCAGGACATCAAGGACACTATGGTGGTAAAGACCGAGAAGCTGATGACCTACGGTGCGATGTGCATCTTCGTGGGAATCATGCTTTCCGTATTCCAGCAGGCAGTAGGTATCAACGCTGTGCTCTACTATGCTCCACGTATCTTCGGCGATATGGGTATGGACGACCCGATGATGCTGACGGTATTCATGGGCATCATAAATATCTCGTTCACACTCGTGGCAGTGTTCACCGTCGAGAAATGGGGCCGCAAGCCTCTGCTCATCTCCGGCTCGCTCGGCATGGCGCTGGGTGCCTTCGGAGTGGCTCTCACGTTCGGAAACGACAGTCTTGCACTGCTGACTGCTGCCAGCCTGCTCGTCTACTCGGCATCGTTCATGTTCTCATGGGGACCTATCACATGGGTACTTATCGCAGAGATATTCCCTAACACTATTCGCGGCGCAGCAGTAGCCATAGCAGTAGCCTTCCAGTGGATCTTCAACTTCATCGTCAGCTCCACCTTCGTTCCGATGTTCAACATGCACCTTACTGAGGGCGACCACTTCGGCCACTGGTTCACCTACGGACTGTATGGCATCATCTGCGTGATTGCTGCCGTATTCGTATGGAAGCTCGTACCAGAGACAAAGGGCAAGACCCTCGAGGATATGACCCAGCTATGGCGCAACCGACAGAAATGATCACCAATGCCTGTAGCGCCATCAAGGCCGTCATGCTTGTCCTGTTGGCAGCTTTGACATCGTGCCAGCCGCGTAAGACGGTTGGCACGATGGTTCCAAAAGAGCCCGACTATCAGGACTCTTCTCAGTGGTATGTCACCGAAAGGCAGGCCGCAGCCGATGTGTTCTATATCACATCGACAGAAACGGGCGACTACCTGTTGGCTGACGGCAGTACGTGCCATTATGCCGACACATATTGTGACAGTTTGAGGGCACCGCTCTATGCAGAGATGCACGGTGTGGACTCGCTCTTGAGCGGACGTCTGAACTTCTATGCGCCCTACTACCGTCAGTGTTCGTTGCAGACTTTCACGAGCGACAGCTTAAAGGCAGCACGCCTTCCACTGCCGCTGGGTGATGTGCGCTGCGCCTTCCAGCACTATCTGAAGCATCTCAACGGCCATCGGCCATTCATACTGGCAGGTTACAGTCAGGGGGGCATGCTGATGCTGGAACTACTGAAGGAAATGGACGACGAGACCTATCGCCACATGATAGCAGCCTACGCCATAGGCATCGCCATCAATGAGAGTCACCCACGCATCGTACCGGCCAGGCGGGCAGACGATACGGGCGTCACCGTCTGCTACAACTCAGTGCGCGACACCAGCTGCACCGTGCCGGGATGGAAAAAGGGCCGTGTGGCTATCAATCCTGTCAATTGGCGGACAGACAGTGTCCCTGCCCTACTGATCACCGAGCCGTCGCCGCTGCTGCCAGTTGCCGAGCAGAAGAAAGACACTATGAGCATCCGTCTCGACGTGCCTACGGGGCTGCTGATTGTCACAGGCTTCACTGGTCAAGACTACGTGCTGCCACTGATAGGCAGGGAGGGCAACTATCACACTCGCGAGATATGGTTGTATCGCGACCAACTCCGTGAAAACATGGCCCTGAGGGCGGCAGCATTGTTAAAAAATTTAGCTACTTATCCCCACGCCTCAGAAACTGGCTTCCAGACAGGGCATTAAAGGAAAATTTTGCTACCATTAATGCGCGCAATTTCTAGATTTAATGCTCGCAATTTTTTCTAATAATGACCGTCTTGCCACCTTTTTCATTTCGACGCTGCAAAGGTAACAACATTTCATTGCGGTTCACGAATGTTAATCCGACACACGATGCCTACAGCATCATCGTCCAGCGATACAGGTTGCAGCCCACGAAGTTGCCAAGTACCTCGCAGACGTACACCATCAGCACCATCGGCTGCAGCAGCTGATCAGCAGGCGACACAAGGAAGTAGAACGCATCAGCTATGGAGTGGGCAAAGCCGCAGAGTATGAACACGGGCACACCGAGCAGCAACGGCAGCATCTTTCCCTTACGGGCGAACTCCACCGCTGTGGTCATGATGAATCCGCAGCCTATGGCCAGCAGGAAGCACGCCATAGGTCCCTTAGCCAGTCGCCCGGTGAGAATCTTAGCAGCCGGCTCTACACAGTCGGGCTGGGCATAGCCGATGAGCAGTGCCGAGAGCAGGCAGCCCACGATATTGCCTGCGAGCACTACGGTGAGCATGCCCCAGTCGCCCTTGCGGCGGATAAATCCGGCTGTGCCGGTATACAGCTTCAGACCGTAATAGACCACTGTGGTCAGTCCGAAGGCGAAGAGCACGGCTCCCGCCACGCCCCCGACACGCAGGTTGACCACGCAACCTATCGAGATGCATATCCCGGCAAGTATCGCCGGGGGAAATATCTTCTTCATCATAACTGATTATTGTTTTGAAACAATAATCAGGCATCCTGACGAATGCCTGATTCCGTATCACACAGAGTGTCTGAGACTCTGTGAGGTTTAGTTCTTACTGTCGGCCTCAGCCTGCTTTGTCTCAGGAGCCTCAGCACCGTAGTAGTTGTAGTAAGCGTTGTAGCGGTTGTAGCCCCAGTTGCTCTGCATGCGGTCTGGGTCGAGCTCCTTAGCCTTGTCGAAGTATCCGATAGCCTTCTTGTAGAGTTCCTTCTTCTTGGCGGGGTCCTCGATGTCCTGAGCCTGTACGCTGTATGCAGTACCTGTGTATGTGGCGATCACTGCGTTGTCGGGCTTCACGCTGAATGCCTTTTCCAGGTATTGGATAGCCTCAGCAGCCTTCTGAGAGGTGAGCAGTGCGAGACCCTTGTCGGCGAGAGCCACGAAGTTGTTAGGATCAGTAGCGAGCACGCTGTCGAGCAGTTTGTTGGCCTCGTCAGTCTGTCCGAGTCCGAGGTATGTGTTGTAGAGCTTCTCCATCACGCCGTTGGTCTTGTGCTCGGCATAAATACCCTTGAGCTTCTCGGCATACTGCAGAGTGTCGGCCTTGGTCTTCAGGTCGCTTCCGAGTATCTCGAGCTTCAGGTTGAGTGCGCTCTCATACTCAGCAGAGTCCTTCAGAGCCACGTCGGCGAGCTGCAGGGCCTTTGCCATATCCTTATCCTGGTATGCGAAGATAGCAGCGAAGCGGGCCACCTGTCCGAAGAAAGGAGCCTGAGCTGTGCGGTCGCACTCCTTGAAGAGAGGAGCAGCGTCGCTCTCTACGAAAGCCTGCCAGTACTTGCGTGCAGTGGCCTGATCCTTGGCTGTGAGAGCGTCCTGACCGGCATTTACGAGCTGCATGCGTGCACCGCCCCATACTCGCTGAGCATTCTTTGAAGCGAACTTAGGAGAGACCTTGCCCTTCTCGTTGGGCAGCTGGTCGTACTTGTCGCACTCTATGGCATACTGCACTGCGTTGAAGGCAGCAGCCGACATTGCGGCGTTGTCAACAGGCTTCTCTTCCTTACCCATCTGCTTGGCAAGCTGGTTCTCAGTGACGATGGTGCTCTGCTTGTTGTAGTCATCCATAGCCAGGTCTACGAGCTTGTTGTAAGCCTTAGCCTTCTCTGCATCGCTGGTCAGCTGTGAGAGACTGCTATTGAGCAGCTCCTGAGCCTCAGCGTAAGACTTTGCCTTGAGGATAGCCTTCAAGGCGGGACTGTCACCGGCAAATGCAGTAGCGCTTGCTACCATCATCATTGCCATCATCATTAATTTTTTCATAAGCTTAAAAAATTTGGTTGTGAACGTTATTATAAATTGTAATTACTCATTGTCTGGAGTTTCAGTCTGCGGGGTATCGATAGCCGTTGGCTCCTCATCGACGATCTGTGCCTCCTCTGCGTTGTCGTCAGCATCGTCGGAGTGCTGCACCTTGCAGACGCTGGCGATGGTGTCGTTCTTCTTGGTGAGGTTGATGAGCCGTACTCCCTGAGTGGCACGTCCCATGACGCGTACATCAGCCACCTTCAGGCGGATGAGCACACCGCTCTTGTTGATGATCATGAGGTCGTTGTCGTCGGTCACCACCTTGATGGCTACCAGTCGGCCAGTCTTATCCGTCACTGCGAGAGTCTTCACACCCTTGGCACCACGGGCTGTCTTACGATAGTCTTCCACCTCTGAGCGCTTGCCGTAGCCGTTCTCGCTTACCACCATGATGGTCTCTGTCTGAGGATCGTTGACGCATACCATGCCTACCACCTCGTCGTCGCCGCCGTCGAGACGCATGCCGATGACACCCGTAGCCACGCGGCCCATAGTGCGGACATCGTTCTCGTCGAAGCGTACTGCACGACCATTGCGGTTGGCAAGCAACAGCTCGTTGTGGCCGTTGGTGAGGCGAACGCCTACCACCTCGTCGCCCTCATTGATATTGATGGCGATGACACCAGCCGAACGCACGTTCTTATACTGATTGAGGCATGTCTTCTTGATGATACCCTGCTTGGTGGCGAACACTACGAAGTGGCTGTTCATGAACTCCTCGTCGTTGAAGTTCTTTATGCGCAGGACGGCATTGATGGAGTCGTCGGGCTCTATGTTCAGCATGTTCTGTATTGCGCGTCCCTTCGAGGTCTTGTCGCCCTCAGGTATCTCATAGCACTTCTGCCAGTAGCAGCGTCCCTTCTGTGTGAAGAAGAGCAGCGTGTTGTGCATAGTGGCAGGATAGATATACTCCGTGAAGTCGTTGTCGCGATGGCGGGCAGCCTTAGCCCCTACTCCACCGCGTCCCTGCTCGTGGAACTCAGTGAGAGGTGTGCGCTTGATGTATCCCATGTGCGAGATAGTGATGACCACAGGATCATCGGGATAGAAGTCCTCGGCATTGAACTCATGGTCGAACGGTATGATCTCCGTGCGGCGCTCGTCGCCATACTTCTCCTTCACCTCCAGCAGGTCTTGCTTCATCACCTCCTTGCAGCGCTCGGGATTGTCGAGTATCTCCTGCAACTCAGCGATGAGCTTCTGCAGGTCGTCGAACTCCTGATGCAGCTGATCTACACGCAGTCCTGTGAGCTGTGACAGTCGCATGTCGACGATGGCCTTCGACTGCAGCTCGTCGAGCTCGAAGCGGGCCTCGAGGTTGCGCTGGGCATCAGTAGGAGTCTTACTGTTGCGGATGATGTGCACCACCTCGTCGATATTGTTGACCGCGATGATCAATCCCTCGAGGATGTGTGCACGCTCCTGAGCCTTGCGCAGGTCGTACTTTGTGCGTCGTATGGTCACGTCATGACGGTGCTCTACGAAGTACTTCACGCACTCCTTCAGCGAGAGCAGACGCGGGCGACCCTTAACAAGTGCGATATTGTTGACAGAGAAAGAGCTCTGCAGGGCTGTCATCTTGAAGAGCTTGTTGAGCAGCACGTTGGCATTGGCATCGCGCTTCACGTCGACAACGATACGCATACCCTGACGGCCTGACTCATCGTTGACGTTGGCCACGCCCTCGATCTTGTGCTGGTTGGCCAGATCGGCGATATATGCCACGAGGTCTGCCTTATTGACACCGTATGGTATCTCGGTCACCACAATCTTGTCGTGGGTATCGCCACTCTCGATCTCAGCCTTAGCACGCATCACGATGCGGCCGCGACCCGTCTCGTAAGCATCCCTCACGCCCTGTATACCATATATATATGCTCCCGTAGGGAAGTCTGGACCCGGGATATACTTCATCAGACCGTCGGTATCGATGTCGGGATTGTCGATATATGCACAGCAGCCGTCGATCACCTCGCCCAGGTTGTGGGTAGGCATATTGGTGGCCATACCTACAGCGATACCATTACCGCCGTTCACCAGCAGGTTGGGCACCTTGGTAGGCATGACGGTAGGCTCCTGCAGCGAGTCGTCGAAGTTGTTCATCATGTCGACGGTCTCCTTTTCGAGGTCGTCCATGATGTGCTCACCCATTTTTGAGAGTCGGCACTCAGTGTATCGCATTGCAGCAGGCGAGTCACCGTCGACAGAGCCGAAGTTACCCTGTCCGTCGACGAGCGTATAGCGCATGTTCCAGTCCTGGGCCATACGTACGAGGGCTCCATATACGGAAGAGTCGCCATGAGGGTGATACTTACCCAGCACCTCTCCGACCACGCGTGCGCATTTCTTATAAGGTTGAGTTGATACATTATTAATGTTCATCATACCATATAGAATACGGCGATGAACCGGCTTGAAGCCGTCGCGGACATCAGGGAGGGCACGTGCCACAATGACTGACATAGAGTAGTCGATGTAGCTCGATTTCATCTCTTCCTCGATGTTGATTTTGATAATTCTGTCGTTGTCGAATGTTTGATCCATAAAATAGTAAATTTTGCGTTTAAGGCACTTTTAAAGCCCGCTGACGCGTTTTTAACTGTGCAAAGGTACTGATTTTTTTCATTCCGACCAAACCTTTTAAGTATATTTAGCGGAAAGTTTAAGTAAGTTTTGGCACGATGTTTGCAAGAAATGTTGTAACTTTGCCCCCAAACAATGTCAAATCAATAAAAAAAGGAGATATAAATGTCCAGTCAGTTTTCACCAAAAGTATCTGAAATACTGTCATACTCTCGCGAGGAAGCCGCACGTCTGGCCAGCAGATCGGTTGGTCCCGAGCATCTGCTGCTGGGGCTGCTGAGAATGAAGGACGGGCTGGTGATCGACACCTTCCACCGCCTGAACCTGAATCTTCAGAACATCAAGACCGAACTGGAGAACAGAGTGCGCGAAGACGAGATAGGTATGCCGATATACACCCACGAGCTGGTGCTCAACGAGAAAGCCAGCAACATACTGAAGCTCGCCGTGCTCGAGGCACGTATGGACAGATCAGCAAACGTAAAAGAACAGCACCTGCTGCTCGCCATCCTTCACGATGCTGCGAACAACGGTGCAAAACAAGTATTAGAACTCAACAATATGAACTACGACGACACAATGGCGATGTTCCGTGCCCCACAGACCAACGGCATCACCAACGGAATAGGACTCCCCGACGAAGACGAGGAGGAGTTCGAGGACACCGCAGGCGGCAGCTCAAAGTCATCCGGCTCAGCCAAGTCGGGCTCGACCGCCACTCAGACCCAGAAGGCTGCATCGAAGACTCCCGTGCTCGACACCTTCGGCACCGACCTCACCCAGGCAGCACTCGACGGAAAGCTCGACCCGTGCGTAGGCCGCGAGAAGGAGATACAGCGAGTGGTGGAGATTCTTGGCCGCAGGAAGAAGAACAATCCTATACTGATAGGTGAGCCGGGAGTCGGCAAGAGCGCCATCGTGGAAGGGCTGGCCCAGCAGATAGCCAGCCACCACACCAGTCCGATGCTCTTCGGAAAGCGCATCTACACCCTCGACATGACGGGAGTAGTGGCAGGCACGAAGTATCGCGGACAGTTTGAGGAACGCCTGAAAGCCCTGATGAAGGAGATAGAGGCCAACCCCAACGTGATAGTATTCATCGACGAGATACACACCATCATAGGAGCCGGTTCGACACCTGGCTCTATGGATGCCGCCAACATCATGAAACCGGCACTGGCAAGAGGCACTATACAGTGCATCGGAGCCACCACGCTCGACGAGTACCGCAACTCGATAGAGAAGGACGGAGCCCTTGAGCGCCGGTTCCAGAAGATACAGGTAGAGCCCACCACTCAGGAGGAGACACTGCAGATACTGCGCAACATCAAGGACCGCTACGAGTATCATCACCATGTGACATATACTGACGAGGCACTCGTGGCATGTGTCAAATTGACAGACCGCTATGTCACCGACCGCTTCATGCCCGACAAGGCTATCGACGCGCTCGACGAGACAGGCTCTCGCGTACACCTGTCAAACGCCCAGGTGCCACCGGAGATAGCAGAGCTGGAGAAGGAGATAGCCCACATCAAGGAGCGAAAGAATGCCGCAGTGAAGAATCAGAACTTCGAGCTGGCAGCAGGCTACCGCGACCGTCAGACCAAGCTGGAGACAGACCTCAAGGCCCTCAACGAGAAATGGCAGAATGGCGAAGACGAGGAGCGGCAGACGGTAGACGCCGAGCAGGTGGCCGACGTGGTGTCGATGATGACAGGGGTACCCGTTCAGCGCATGGCCGAGCAGGAGGGCATCCGCCTGAAGGGCATGTCGCAGGAACTGAAGGGAGCCGTCATCGGGCAGGTCAAGGCTATCGACAAGATGGTGCGTGCGATACAGAGGAACCGCGTAGGACTGAAAGACCCCAACCATCCGATAGGAGTGTTCATGTTCCTCGGGCCCACAGGAGTGGGTAAGACATATCTCGCCAAGAAGCTTGCAGAATTCATGTTCGGCAGCAGCGACGCACTCATCCGCATCGACATGAGCGAATATACCGAGAGCTTCAATACCTCAAGGCTCATCGGAGCGCCTCCGGGATACGTAGGCTACGAGGAGGGAGGCCAGCTGACAGAGCGCGTAAGGCGTCACCCCTACTCCATCGTGCTGCTCGACGAGATAGAGAAGGCCCACAACAATGTGTTCAACCTGCTGCTTCAGGTGCTCGACGAAGGCAGGCTCACCGACGGCAACGGACGGTTCGTAGACTTCCGCAACACCGTGATCATCATGACCTCGAACGCCGGCACCCGACAGCTCAAGGACTTCGGAAGAGGCGTGGGCTTCAACACAGCAACAGGAACGGGGCTGGCACTCAACGAGCAGGACAAGGAGCATGCACGCAGCATCGTTCAGAAGGCGCTATCGAAGCAGTTCTCGCCGGAGTTCCTGAACCGTCTCGACGAGATCATCACCTTCGACCAGCTCGACCTGGATGCCATCAAGCAGATCATCGACATCGAGCTGAAGGGACTGTACAACCGCATCGAGCAGATTGGCTACAAGATAGACCTCTCGGATGAAGCAAAGGAGTTTGTGGCAACAAAGGGATACGACGTACAGTTTGGAGCCCGCCCGCTGAAGCGTGCCATCCAGAACTATATCGAGGACGGCATCAGCGACCTGATAGTGAACGGCGACCTGCAACCAGGGGCAACGATTCACATCACGAAACAGGAAAACAAAGAGGAGTTAGCGTTCTGCTAACCCCTCTTATTCTTTTATTATAGCTTCTCACACTTATTATAGCTTCTCGCACTCCTTCATCCATAATGCGTAAGAGGCGTCGCTCGGCATCCTCCAGTCGCCTCGCGGCGAGAGACTAACGCTTCCCACCTTAGGACCGTCGGGCAGGCATGAGCGCTTGAACTGCTGAGTGAAGAATCGCCTGCAGAACGTCTTAAGCCACTTCTTTATCGTCTCGTCGTCATATTCATCCCTGAATGCCTTCTGCGCCATGACGAATATCTTGGCAGGCCCGAACCCATGCCGCAGGAAATGATAGATAAAGAAGTCGTGAAGCTCGTATGGACCTACAAGGTCTTCTGTCTTCTGCTTGATACGTCCCTGTTCGTCGGCTGGTATCAACTCTGGTGAGATCGGAGTGTCAACGATGTCAAGTAGTGTCTCTGTGGCCATCTCTCCAGCAACGTAGCTCACGAGATACCTGATGAGCGTCTTAGGCACTCCGGCATTGACCCCATACATCGACATGTGGTCGCCATTGTATGTGGCCCATCCCAAAGCCAGCTCCGAGAGGTCGCCAGTACCCACCACGATACCGTTCACCTGATTTGCCACATCCATAAGTATCTGAGTACGCTCGCGGGCCTGACCGTTCTCATAGGTGACGTCATGCTGTCTGATGTCATGACCGATATCCTCGAAATGCTGGGTGACGGCTTTGGCGATA